>NZ_JBHWZS010000005.1:0-83423 GCF_042728155.1 Streptomyces sp. NPDC060209 | reverse complement strand
GACCTGACACCGCGCCCCACAGGCTTGCTCAGGCCCTCTACTTCGTCAGGTCCGCCCGGAGCTCGTCCAGGATCCTGTCCGCGGCCGTGTAGCCGATGCCCTGGATCCACAGCTCGTCCTCGACCGGGAACACCTTGCCGTCCTTCACCGCGGCCATGTTCTTCCACAGACCGCTGCCCACGGTCTGCGTCTCCTTGGACTTCTTCGCGTCCCCGTACGTCGAGTGGAAGACGACGTCCGCGTCCGCCTGGTCGATCTTCTCCGGGCTGACGTCGTACGAGAAGCCGTCCTTGGCCTTGTCCACGATCGCGGGCCGGCCGAGGCCGACGTCGGCGAGGATCGTCGCGATGTAGTTCCGGCGGCCGTAGATCCGGATGTCCGCGCCCTCGACGAACCGCACCATGTTGACTTCGGTGGCCGCCGCCTTCTCCTTGCCGCCGATCGCCTCGGTGACCTCACCGACGTGCGCGTCGTAACCGGCGATGACCTTCTCGGCCGCCGGGACCTTGCCGAGCGCGTTGGCGTGGACCTGGAAGTTCTCCTTCCAGGGGTAGCCCGTGTTCTCCGTCATGACCGTCGGCGCGATCTTCGTCAGCTCGTCGTACTTGTCGCCGTGCCGGATCTTGCTGGTGAGGATCAGGTCCGGCTTCAGCGCCGCGATGGCCTCCAGATTCGGAGTCATCATCTCGCCGACGTCCTCGATGCCCTCGACCTTCTCCTTCGGCAGGTAGCTGAGGTAACCCGACTCCGTGCCGGTGTGCGTGGCACCGACCGGCTTCACGCCGAGGGTGAGCGCGGAGTCCAGCTCGGCGGTGTCCAGGACGACGACCCGCTTCGGTGCCACGGGGACCTTGACGTTGCCCATGGCCGTGCCGACCGTGTGGGTCCTGTCGCCCGAGGGGGCCGAGCCGTCGGAGCCGGAGCCGGACGAGCCGCAGGAGGTGAGGGTCAGCGCGGCGGTCACGGCCAGCGAACCGGTGATGAGCAGACGAGCCGCAGGAGGTGTGGGCATGTCGGAGAGCCTCATTCCTTCAGGAGGACAGGGTGGGAGTCCAGGGCGCGCCGGGTACGACGAGCGGCGAACCCGTGACCGGGTCCGGGACGATGACGGCTTCCAGGCCGAAGACCTCACGCACGAGTTCGGCGGTGACGACGTCTCCGGGCCGCCCCTCGGCGACGATGCGGCCCGCCTTCATGGCGACGAGGTGGTCGGCGTACCGGGCGGCCTGGTTGAGGTCGTGCAGGACGGTGACGACGGTCCGTCCCCGGGTGCCGTCCGCCGCCGGAGCGGCGAGCCTGCGCACCAGGTCCAGGACCTCGACCTGGTGCGCGATGTCGAGGTACGTCGTGGGCTCGTCGAGCAGCAGCAGATCCGTGTCCTGCGCGAGCGCCATGGCGATCCACACGCGCTGGCGCTGGCCCCCCGAGAGCTCGTCCACCGGCCGGTCGCCGAGCGCGGTGATGTCCGTACGCTCCATGGCTTCCGTCACCGCGCGCTCGTCCGCGTCCGACCACTGCTGCCACCACCGCTGGTGCGGCTGGCGGCCACGGGCGACCAGGTCGGAGACGGTGATCGCCTCGGGTGCCACGGGCGTCTGCGGGAGCAGCCCGACCGACTGGGCGATCGTGCGGGTGGGTATGCGGGAGAGCTCCGTGCCGTCCAGGAGCACCGACCCGCCGGCAGGCTTCAGGAGCCGCCCGAGGGCCCGCAGGGTCGTGGACTTGCCGCAGGCGTTGGGGCCGACGATGACCGTCACGCACCCGTCGGGAACGGCCAGGTCCAGCTCGTGCACGACGGTGCGGTCGTCGTAGGCGAGGGTCAGGGCGCGCGCCGTGAGCCTCGAAGCGGCGGTTTCCGTGGAACGGGTCGTCGTCATGCGTTGCCTCCAGCGCGGCCACCGTGGCCACGGATGATCAGCCAGATCAGATACGGGGCGCCGACCGCCGCCGTCAGCACACCCACCGGCAGTTCGGTGGGGGAGAAGAGCCTGCGGGCCAGCAGATCCGCGAAGACGACGATCACGGCGCCGAGCAGCGCCGAACAGAGCAGCGGGATCTGCGCCGTGCGCGTCATCCGGCGGGCGATCTGCGGGGCGAGCAGCGCCACGAAGTCGACCGGGCCCGCCGTCCCCGTGGCCACCGACGCCAGGACCACCCCGAGGGCGACGAGCCCCAGCCGTACCCGCCCGAGGCGGACACCCAGCGCCGTCGCGGTGTCGTCGTCCATCGAGACGGTGCGCTGCGCCCGTGCCGCCCACAGCACGGCGGGCAGCAGGACGAGCAGCGCCCAGCCGATCGGGGCGGCCTCGTCCCAGCCGCGGCCGTTGAGCGAACCCGTCATCCAGATCTGCGCCTGCTGGGCGACCAGGTAGTCGCCCTTCGTCAGGAACAGGGTCGTCACCGACCGCAGGGCGATCGCGAAGCCGATCCCGATGAGGACGAAACGGGTCGCGTGGAGCCCGCCGCGCCACGCGAAGACGTACACGAGGGCCGCGGCCGCGATGCCGCCGACGACGGAGAGATAGGGCAGGACGGTGTACGAGGTGAGGCCGAAGGCCATCGCGCCGACCGTGAGCGCGCTCGCGCCCTGGCTGATGCCGATGATGTCGGGGCTGGCCAGGGGGTTGCGGGCGACGGTCTGGATCAGCGCCCCGGCGATCCCGAACGCCGCGCCCACGAGCAGCCCGACCACCATGCGGGGCAGCCGCAGTGTGCCCACGACCAGTTCGTCCGGGGACGGCTGACCGAGGACGACCTTCACGACCTCCGCGGGCGCCACGAAGCTCTCGCCGACGCAGAGGTACGCGACACAGACCGCCGCCAGCAGCACGACGAGGGCCACCGCGACGAGCCCCGCCCGCCGGTGGAGCAGGAAACGGGCCCGCTTCCCGACCCGCACGACCCGGTAACCGGCGGGCCGGACCGGGGTGCGTACGGGCACTGCCGTGTCCGCGCTCATGCGGGCACCGCCTTCCGGCGTACGAGGGTGACCAGGAACGGAACGCCGATCAGCGCCGTCATCACGCCTGCCGGGACCTCACCGGGCGGGAACAGGACCCGGCCGACGACATCGGAGACGAGGAGCATCACCGGCCCGACGAGGGCGGCCATCGGCAGCACCCAGCGGTGGTCGCTGCCCACGATCGCGCGGGCGATGTGCGGGACCGCGAGGCCGACGAAGGCGATCGGTCCGGCCGCGGCGACGCCCGCCCCGGTGAGCACGGTGGCCCCGATGCCGCCGATGACGCGGACGGCCGCGACGTTCTGCCCCAGGCCCTTCGCGACGTCCTCGCCCAGAGCCAGCGCGTCGAGCCCGCGCGCCACGGACACCACGAGGACCGTGCCGATCAGCAGGAACGGCCAGATCTGCTGGGCGACCTGGGCCTCCCGGCCGGCGATCGAGCCAATCTGCCAGAAGCGGAACTCGTCGAGCGCCGACGCCTTGGTGGTGAGCACCGCCATGGTCACCGAGACCAGCAGCGCGTTGATCGCGGCTCCGCCCAGCGCGAGCTTCACCGGCGTCGCACCTCCCCGGCCCCGGGACGCGATGGCGTACACGGCGACCGAAGCCACGGCGGCCCCGCCGAAGGCGAACCAGACATAGCCGGTGAGGGTGTGGATCCCGGCGTACGCGATGGCCAGGACGACGGCCACCGAGGCGCCCTGGCTGATCCCGAGGATCCCCGGGTCGGCGATGGGGTTCCGGGTGATGCCCTGCAGCACCGTGCCCGCGAGGGCGAGCGCCGCGCCGACCATCAGCCCGATCAGGGTGCGCGGCACCCGCATCTGCCGGATCACCTCGGCGGCGTCGGAGTGCCCGCCGTGCAGCAGGGCGTCCAGGACCTCGGACGGCGCGATGGTCCGCGCTCCCACGGCGAGGCTGAGCAGGACGGCGAGCAGCAGCGCGACGACGGCGGCGGCGGTCGCGAGCGCGCGTCTGGACAGGCGTGGAGCGGCGGCTGCCATCGGAACCAATCGGGTGAGCGGGGGCCGGGAACTGCGCGGAGCAGGGCATTGCGAGGTAAGGCTTGGCTAAGTCTATGTGTGGCCCATGGGCCCGGGCGGGGCGCCTGCGTTCTCCCGGACCCGGGCCGGACGCCCACGGCCTCCGTCATCGGGCCCGCTCCTCGCGCAGCTCCACCTCCTGGGCGGTCACGGGGGCCTGGATGCTGTAGACGTCACCGACCCGCAGGCCGCCCGGAGTGCTGTACTCGCCGTGGACCGCGACGAAGGAGACGGCCGTCCGCGAACCGGGCTGCCAGAAGGTGCGGTAGTGCGGCGCGTTCGCCGGGTACTCCGGGATCTCCACCAGAGGGACACCACGCCGGTCCAGGAGACGCCGCAGCTTCTCGAACCGGAGCCGGGGGGCGAAGCTTCCGTAGCGGGCGCGGAGCACCTCGCCCGGGAGGGTGCGGTCGCGGCGCGCGAGCCGCTGCACCTGGAGGCTGAAGTGGTGCCCCGCCCACGGGTCGCGGGCACGGGCTCGGTGGAAGTGGAACTCCGCCAGGCCGTAGTCGCGGGACATGGCCCGTTCGAAGGCGTTCTCGGCGAAGTCCGGTCCAAGTACCGCTGCGACCTGGTCGGGGGAGTCGGTGGGGCGAAGGCCGAGCACGGTGCCGGTGGTGACGGCGTGGACGTAGAACGCCAGGGAGTACGGGGTCAACTCTCATTCCTCGGCAGTAGCGGGCGGGTGCCGTGAGTCTGCACGCCGTGGAGGGGCCCGGAGCCCCCGGGGCCTCGCTCCACCCCGTGACGGACGGCACGTCACCCGGGCCGGGGCAGTCGGCACAATGGGTGCCATGCCCACACACACCTTGACGGTCGGTTTCGACCTCGACATGACCCTCATCGACTCCCGGCCCGGTATCAAGGCCGTCTACGAGACACTGGCCGCCGAGACGGGTGTGTACATCGACACCGATCTGGTCGTCAGCCGGCTCGGCCCGCCGCTCCCCGAGGAGATGGCCAACTGGTTCCCCGCCGACGAGATCGCCGGCGTCTGCGACCGGTTCCGCGCGATCTACCCGGACAAGGCGATCGTGCCGACGACCGCGCTGCCCGGCGCCCGGGAGGCCGTCGAGGCCGTCCAGGCGCTCGGCGGACGGGCGATGGTCGTCACCGCCAAGTACGAGCCGAACGCCAAGCTCCACCTCGCGCACCTCGGCATCGGGGCGGACGTGCTGATCGGCGGACTCTGGGCCGAGGGCAAGGCGGAGGCGCTCCTGGAGCACGGCGCGGGGATCTACGTCGGCGACCACACCGGGGACGTACGGGGCGCGCACGCGGCGAACGCCCTGTCGGTCGGTGTCACCACCGGGCCGTGCGACGAGGAGGAGCTGCGGGCCGCCGGAGCCGAGGTCATCCTGCCGGACCTCCTGGCGTTCCCCGACTGGCTGCGGACCTTCGCGGCTGCCTGAGGCGTGGAACCTGCCGCTACCTCGCGGCGGCGCGCTTCGGGGAGTTCTTCCACACCGACCGCACCACCCCCGCGGCCGCGATCATGAAGCCGAGACCCATCAGCATGCACACCGCGTAGGCGATGGACGGGAACGGGTCGGTGCCCAGGAACAGCGGGGCCACGGTGACCAGTGTGGCCAGTGCGCCGATGAAGAAGACGATCGCGCCGACCTGTACGAGCCGGTCGCCTGCGCCGGAAGGAGTAGTACTCACCCGGCCAGGGTAGTTCCCAGCTCGGCGGAACCATTCGGCGACGTCTTGTGTCCGGCCCCTGGGCCATTAGCCTGGGGTACGGCGGGTCCTTGACCCGCTGTACTGCTATCCGGAGCCGTTCTACGGCTCTTCCGCGCACCGACGAGTACGAGGACGAGGACAGACGTGCCCACGGGTAAGGTCAAATGGTTCAATTCGGAAAAGGGCTTCGGCTTTCTTTCGCGCGACGACGGCGCCGACGTCTTCGTCCACTCCTCCGTTCTCCCGGCCGGCGTCGAAGCGCTGAAGCCCGGTCAGCGCGTCGAATTCGGTGTGGTCGCGGGCCAGCGCGGTGACCAGGCCCTCTCCGTGGTGATTCTCGACCCCACGCCGTCCGTCGCCGCCGCACAGCGGCGCAGGCCGGACGAGCTGGCCTCGATCGTGCAGGACCTGACGACCGTTCTGGAGAACATCACACCCCTGCTGGAACGGGGCCGCTACCCCGACAAGGCGGCGGGCGCGAAGATCGCCGGCCTGCTGAGGGCGGTCGCCGACCAGCTCGACGTCTGACGGACGGCCGGGCCCGCGCGGCCCGGCCCTCCCGGTTCAGCGTGCGGTGACGGAGAACGCGTCCGGGGCCAGCGCCGGTACGAGGCCCTCGGCCGCGGCCCGGGTCAGCAGGCCGCGGATCGCCGCGTATCCGTTCTCGCCCAGGTCGGCGGTGAATTCGTTGACGTACAGCCCGATGTGCTGGTCGGCCACGGCCGGGTCCATCTCCTGGGCGTGCTCCAGGACGTACGGACGTGAACGCTCCGGGTCGTCCCAGGCCATCCGCACCGACGTACGGATCGATTCCGACAGCCGGTTCAGCGTCTCCTCGCCCAGCGAGCGCTTGGCGATGATCGCGCCGAGCGGGATCGGCAGGCCGGTGGTGGACTCCCAGTGCTGTCCCATGTCGGCGAGGCTGTGCAGGCCGTAGTTCTGGTACGTGAAGCGGGCCTCATGGATCACGAGCCCGGCGTCCACCCGGCCGTCGCGCACCGCGGGCATGATCTCGTCGAACGGCATGACGACGATCTCGCCCACGCCGTCCGGCACGACCTCGGCAGCCCACAGCCGGAACAGCAGGTAGGCGGTGGAGCGCTCGCTCGGCACGGCGACGGTCTTCCCCGTCAGGTCCGTGCCGGGCTCCTTCGTGAGGACGAGCGGCCCGCAGCCACGCCCGAGGGCGCCGCCGCACGGCAGCAGCGCGTACTCGTCGAGCACCCACGGCAGGACGGCGTACGAGACCTTCAGCACGTCGAACTCGCCGCGCTCGGCCATACCGTTGGTGAGGTCGATGTCGGCGAAGGTGACGTCGAGGGCGGGCGCGCCGGGGACCCTTCCGTGCGCCCAGGCGTCGAAGACGAAGGTGTCGTTCGGGCACGGCGAGAAGGCGATCCGCAGCGCTGGAAGCGGTGCGCCGGCTGAGTCGGTCGCGGTGTCAGTCACGGTGTCGGTCGAGTCGGTCATGCCGGTTCCAACTTTCCACTACAGGTGCGGTCTTCCCGAACGCCGCGGTGAGCGCCGCCAGCGCGTCGCCGATGCGCCAGGCCTCGCGGTCGCGCGGCCCCACGGTGTTCGAGACGGCCCGGAGCTCCAGCGCCGGCACGCCGAACCGGTCGGCGGCCTCCGCGACGCCGAAGCCCTCCATGGCCTCGGCGACGGCTCCGGGATGCGCGGCCAGCAGCTCGGCCGTGCGGGCCGCGCTTCCGGTCACGGTGGAGACGGTGAGGACGGGGCCCGGCACGGCGCCGGTGGCCTCCGCCACGTCCCGCACGAGGGCTTCGGGCGGCAGGAAGGTGTCCCTGCCGAAGCCGAGACCCGTGACGGGCACGAAGCCGTCCGGGGTCTCGGCACCGAGGTCCGCGGCGACGATGCGGGTCGCCACGACGAGGGAGCCGACGGGCGCGGCGGGCGCGAAGCCCCCGCCGATGCCGGCCGAGACGACGAGCGCGTACGGCGTGGCGGCGGGTGCGGAGGCGAGGGCGAAGGCGGTGGCGGCGGCCGCCGCCGCGGGGCCCGCGCCGCCCGCGAGGACGTCGAACGGGCCGGCGTGGCGCAGCTCGGCGCCCGGCACCTCACGCACCTCAGGCTCGCCCCCGAACGCACGCGTGACCGCGTCCCGTTCGGCCGGGACAGCGGTCACGACAAGCACCCGCACAGCGGTGGTCCTCGGGTTCAGAGGGTCAGGACGTCTTCGTGAGCTGGAAGTGCCAGACGCCCGTGAGCTTCTGACCCTTGGTCTCGACGATGCTGACCTGCGTCTTGTCCGCCGTGGTCTCGCCCGTCTGGCTGGCGAAGAAGGCGCTGCCCGGGATCGAGCGGTAGGTCCTCTTGTACGGCTCCTGCTCGGCCTGCTGGCCGTTGATGAAGAGCGTCCAGCCGTTGTCCGCGACCTCGGGGTCGACGCCGAAGCGGACCTTGTCGTCCATCGCGACCTTGACGGACTTCTCCGCCTTCTTGTTGAGGCAGCCCTGGATCTCGGACTCCTTGAGGGCGTTGCCGTCGTTGTAGCAGGCGGCCTCGGTGCTCACCGAGTTGTCGCCGACCGTCACGGTGGCGAGCGGCGTCGGCTTGTCGCAGGCGGACAGGACAAGGAGTCCCGCGGACACGGCACCAAGAGCGACGCCGATTCGACGGCCCTTACCGGAGAAGAACGCAACGGTCATGCGCCGAAGGTTATCGGTCGGTGCCGCTCATGCCACGCGGGGGTGCGGTGAGCCGCGCCGTGCGGCCCCGAGGAGGCCCCGTACGGAGGCGCCCGCGCCCAGGGCGAGGAGCCCGGCGGCGACGGACATGCCGAGTACTCCGTTGAGGGGGAGCGCGATGCCGATCGCGCCGCCGACCACCCAGGACATCTGGAGCAGCGTCTCCGACCGGGCGAAGGCCGACGTACGCACCTCCTCCGGCACATCGCGCTGGATCATCGCGTCCAGCGACAGTTTCGACAGGGCCTGGGTGAATCCGGCGACCGCGGTGAGGGCGGCCACCATCACCGTGCTGAAGAAGATCGCGGCGAGGACCGCGACGCCCAGGGCGAGCCCCAGCACCGTCGCGACGATCACCTCGGGGCCCCGTGCCCTGAGCCACGCGCCCACCGCCGTGCCGAAGGCGTTTCCGGCGCCGGCCGCGACGCCGACGATGCCGAGGGAGACGGCGGCGCTCTGCCCGGCGAGCGGTTGCTCACGCAGCAGGAACGCCAGGAAGAAGATGAGGAAGCCCGAGAGCGCACGGTGCGAGGCGTTGGCCTGGAGGCCGTGCAGGACGGACGGTCCGACGGAACGCAGTCCGGGCGGCTTGTCCCGCCCGTTCTTCCGGCCGAGCCTGGTGCTGCCGCTTCTGGCCCCCTTGGTGGTGCCGACGGGCGGGGGCGGGCGGACCGCGTCCTCGTGCGGGACGACGAGACGGGCCTTGCGCTCGCCCTTCGCGGAGTCGACCTTGTGCGGCAGCGTGAAGGCGAGGACGGTCCCGCCGAGGAAGATCGCGCAGGCCCCGTAGAGCGGCCAGGGGGACCCGATGGTCTGCAGCCCCGCCCCGATCGGGGCCGCGATGCCCGTCGCCAGCAGACCGGCCAGGGTGACCCGTGAATTGGCCTTCACCAGGGAGAAGCGGGGTGGCAGGAGACGGGGTACGACGGCGCTGCGCACGACGCCGTACGCCTTCGAGGAGACCAGGACGCCCAGCGCCGCCGGATAGAGCTCCAGGCCGCCCGTGGCCACCGCGCCCGACATGGTGATGGCGAGCACCGCCCGGGCGAACATCGCGCCCGCCATCGCGGCGCGACGGCCGTGCGGCAGCCGGTCCAGGAGCGGGCCGATCACCGGGGCGAGCAGGGTGAAGGGAGCCATGGTGACGGCGAGATAGAGGGCGACGCGCCCGCGTGCCTCGTCCGTGGGCACGGAGAAGAACACCGTGGAGGCGAGCGCCACGGTGATCATGACGTCACCGGCGCCGTTGACCGCGTGCAGTTCGATCAGCTTGCCGAGGCCGGACTCGCCCGCCCCGTGGGCGTGGGTCGCCTTCCGGATCCCCCGCGCGGTGCCCGTGAACGGGGCGCGCAGGGCGCGGCCCATCGCCCGGCCCGCCCTGCGGAGCGGACCGGATCCGTCGGACGACCTGGCGGCAGCCACGTGGTCATAGTGCCCCACCCCCTGCCGTAACGAACCCATGATCGGGCCGGGGCGTGGCGGCTGCCGCTCCGTCGGGTGAGTCGCATCCGGTCGGGAAATGGTCGGAAAATGGCCGGGATGCACCACCGATCCCGGGCGAATACGACGCTGCCGGCGGCGGATCCGGAACCGATCCGCAAGGGTTCCGGACCTGTTTGGGACGGGCAGGTGGGCTCGGGGCGGCGGAGAGGGTAGCGTGCACTCACGCGCCACCGGCGGTTGTTCTTGGCCGCGCGCCTCTCCGCGATCCCGCAGAATGGGTGGCAGAAGGCGCGCCCGAGGCAGGCACAACGGGTGTGGACGTCGACGCGGCCCCCAGGTCCGCTCCGCTCACAACTGTCATGGCCGAAATCGGACATCGATGGAGCTGCTGGCGCGCTCGTGAGACGGCGTATGGAGAGAAGCGAGACCTGTGAGTGCTGCGACGACGCGAAGCCGTACGGCCCGTACCCCCGCCCCTGACCGCCTGTGCGCCGAGGCGGTAGACCTCGCACGCGCGGCGGCGGAGGAAGCTGCCGCGCCCGGAGTGGTGGGTGAGCATGTGGCACTGGTCTCCGAAGGGGACCGGGTCGTCACGCACTACTTCGAGTCCAAGGAGCCCGGCTACCGGGGCTGGCGCTGGGCGGTGACGGTCGCCAGGGCCTCCCGCGCCAAGAACGTCACCCTTGACGAAACGGTGCTGCTGCCCGGATCCGACGCGCTCCTCGCCCCCGAGTGGGTGCCCTGGAGCGAGCGGCTGCGGCCCGGTGACATGGGTCCCGGCGATCTTCTGCCGACCGAGGCGGAGGACCCGCGCCTGGAGCCCGGCTGGACGGGCGAGGACGAGCCCCTGCCGAACTCCGCCGTCTCCGACGTGTCGCAGGAGCTGGCCGCCCTCGCCGACGCGGAGGACGCGGAGCTGACGACGCTGCCCGGGACGAGCCGCGGCTCGATCGCCGCGGTCGCCGAGGAGCTCGGCACGCGGCGTGCGCGGGTGCTGTCCCGGTACGGGCTGCGGCTGGCGGCTGACCGGTGGGACGAGGAGTTCGGGGCGAAGACCCCCATGGCGCAGGCCGCGCCGGCGTCGTGCGTCACGTGCGCGTTCCTGGTGCCGATGGCGGGCTCGCTGAAGCAGGCCTTCGGGGTCTGCGCGAACGAGTTCGCCCCGGCGGACGGCCGTGTGGTCTCCCTGTCGTACGGCTGCGGAGGGCACTCCGAGGCCGCGGTCATGCCGAAGCCGCCGAAGCCCGCGCCGCACGCGCTGGACACGATGCAGGTGGACGACTATCCGCTGCGTCCGGCGGAGGACTCAGGCTCGGTCCCGGTACAGCCGGACGGCTCGACGGAAGACCTGGGTCACTCCTGACCCTCCTGCCCGCTGTGGGGCCCGGCGCCGTCCGGTCCCCCGGCCGGGCCGTGCCGCGGGCTCGTCCTCGCGCTTCCCAGGACTTCGTCCGGGGGACATCCGACGGGCTCGACCACGGCCGGGCGGACCGGGTGCGGATGCTGCCCACGCCGGGCGATTCCGGCTCACCGAGATCCCCCCGGACCGCTTCCGGGGGGAATCCTGGGACGAAGCCCTGCTCGGGGACGGGCGCTGCGGGGGTTCCCGGTCGCGGTACCTTCGGGCGCACACTGGGCGTCACGGGTCACCGGAAGAGCGGAGTACGAGCGTGGGCATGAATGCGACCGAGGGGGCCGATCCGTTCGGGACGGCGCGACTGCGGCGCGGCGTGCTCGACGCCTGGGGAGCGGGTCCCGCCCGCTTCCGGGAGGACGCCAACGCCGAGGAGGACCTCGCGCTGGGCGGCTACCGCGACCGTCTGGTCATCGAGCTCGCCCAGAACGCCGCCGACGCCGCCGCCCGCGCCGGTGTCCCCGGCCGCCTCCGCCTCACCCTGCACGCGGCGTCGGGTGACAGCCCCGCCGTCCTGGCCGCCGCCAACAGCGGCGCCCCTCTCGACGCGACCGGCGTCGAGTCGCTGAGCACGCTGCGGGCCTCCGCCAAGCGCGAGGGCCACGAGTCGGCCGTCGGCCGCTTCGGCGTCGGGTTCGCCGCCGTCCTGGCCGTCAGCGACGAGCCCGCCGTGATCGGGCGGCACGGCGGTGTCCGCTGGTCCCTCGCGGAGGCCCGCGACCTCGCGCGTCATGCTGCCATCGGCAGCCCCGGTCTCGGTGACGAACTGCGCCGCCGCGACGGACACGTACCGCTGCTCCGGCTCCCGCTGCCCGCCGAGGGCACCGCCCCCGACGGGTACGACACCGTCGTCGTCCTGCCGCTCCGCGACGGCGTCGCCGAGGATCTCGTGGGCAGGCTGCTCGACGGCGTCGACGACGCGCTTCTCCTCACGCTGGCCGGCCTCGACGAGGTCGTGATCGAAACCCCCGACGGCGTACGGACGTTGCGGCGCTCGCAGGACGGCCCGTACACGCACATCGACGACTCCGTGCACGGTCTCCACCGCTGGCGCACCGTCACCGGCCACGGGTCCCTGGAGCCCGCGCTGCTGGCCGACCGGCCCGTCGAGGAGCGGCTGCGTCCGCACTGGTCGGTGACGTGGGCCGTGCCCGTCGGCGAGGACGGGGCGCCCCAGCACCCCCGTACGGCACCAGTCGTGCACGCCCCGACCCCCACCGACGAGCCCCTCGGCGTCCCCGCGCTGCTGATCGCCTCGCTGCCCCTCGACACCACCCGCCGGCACCCCGCACCGGGCCCGCTGACCGACTTCCTGGTGGAGCGCGCGGCCGAGGCGTACGCGGAGCTGCTCGCCGGGTGGGAGCCCGTGTCCGTCGCCACGATCGCGCTGGTGCCGGGCGTGCTCGGCAAGGGGCAGCTGGACGGCGCCCTGCGGGCCGCGATCCTGGAGCGGCTGCCCCGGGTCGCCTTCCTGGAGCCCGCCGCGCCCCGGGACCCGGCCGAGGCGGCTGCCCAGTGGGACGACTGGGACGGCGCCGGAGCCCCGCGCCGGGAGACGTCGGCGCTGCGGCCGGTCGAGGCCGAGGTGGTCGAGGGCGTGGGCGCGGAGACCGTACGGGTCCTCGCCGAGGTCCTTCCCTGCCTGCTGCCCGCCGGGCTGGAGCGTCGCCCCGAGCTGCGCACGCTGGGCGTCGCCCGGGTCCCGCTGACCGAGGCCGTCGACCGGCTGGCCGGCCTGGAGCGTGACCCCGAGTGGTGGCGGCGGCTGTACGACAGCCTGGCCGGCGTCGACCCCGACCGGCTCTCCGGACTGCCCGTCCCCCTCGCGGGGTCCGCGGACGCGCCCCGCACCACCATCGGCCCCCGCCAGGTCCTCCTGCCGCTTCCGGACGCGCTGACCTCGCCCGTGCTGGACAGGCTGGCCCGGCTCGGGCTGAAGGTGGCCCATCCGGACGCCGCCCATCCGCTGCTGGAGAAGCTCGGCGCCCTGCCCGCCACCCCCCGCGCCGTCCTGACGACCCCGCAGGTCCGGGCCGCGGTGGCGGGTTCGCTGGACGCGGGCGAGATCTGGGACGAGGACGCCCTGGACGGGGACGAGCTCGCCGAGACCGTCCTCACCCTCGTACGGGACGCGGACCTCGCGCCGGGCGACGAGCCCTGGCTGGGCGCGCTCGCCCTGCCCGACGAGGACGGCGAACCGGCGCCCGCCGGTGAACTCGTGCTGCCGGACAGCCCGTTCGCCCAGGTCATGCGTGAGGGCGAACTCGCCCTGTGCGACGCGGAGCTGGCCGAGCGCTGGGGCGAACAGCCCCTGACCGCCTGCGGGGTGCTGGCCACCTTCGCCCTCGTACGGGCCACCGACGTCGTCCTGGATCCGGACGAACTGGAGCCCCGCGACAGCGACTTCGCCGAGCCCGACGACGCCGGTCTGCTCGACGCCGTCGACGTGTGGTGCGAGGACGTCCTGGACCAGCTCCCGGACACCCCGGTGCCGCCGGTCGCCACGGAGCTCGTCGCCGTACGCGACCTGGACCTCGTCGACGACGACGCCTGGCCGCAGGCCCTGGCGATGCTCGCCCGTCCGCCGCTGCGCGACGCGCTGACCCAGCCGGTACGGGTCCTGCTCCCGGACGGCACGACGCAGTCGGTGCGGCCTTACACGGCGTGGTGGCTGCGCGATCACCCCGTGCTCGACGGCCGGCGCCCGGCCGGCCTGCGCGCGGCGGGCGGCGACCCGCGTCTGGAGGGCCTGTACGACTCCGCCGACGCGACGGGATTCGACGACGCGCAGGTGCTGCGCGCCCTCGGCGTACGGACCTCGGTGGCCGCGCTCCTGGACGAGCCGGGCGGGGCGGCCGAGCTGCTGGGACGGCTCGCGGACGAGGAGCGTCCCGTCGGCCCGGTGCAGCTGCACTCGCTCTACACGGCGCTCGCCGAGCTGGACCCCGAACAGGTCACGCTGCCGGACGAGCTGCGGGCGGTCGTGGACGACGAGGTGCGGGTCGCCGACGCGGCTGACGTCGTGATCGCCGATGCCCCCGACCTGCTGCCGCTGACCGGCGGCCTCCCGCTGCTGCCGGTGGCTCCGGCGCGCGCGGCGGAGCTGGCGGACCTGCTCCAGGTGCGACGGCTCGGCGAGAGCGTCGAGGCCGTGGTGACGATGGAGGGCGAGGAGCACCAGGTGCCGGATTCCGTAAGGATCCTGCTCGGCCCCGGGACCCCCGACACGTACGTCGAGCACAGTGAACTGCGCGCGGGCGGCGTGGAGCTGGACTGGCGCCGCACCCCGGACGGTGTGGTCCACGCGTCCACGGTGGAGGGCGTGGCGGCCGGTCTGGCCTGGGCGGCCGGCCAGTGGCCGCGCCGCTTCGAGGTGGCCGCGCTGCTGGAGGACCCGTCGCGTACGGAGGAGCTGGCGCGGGACCGCTGGTTCGACTGAACGGTGTGATCTTCACAATAAATACATGAGATGGGCACAACCGTTCACGTGTGAGGACTGTCTGGTCTGTCGAGTCACCTGACTCGCAGACCACATGGGGACCGTCGGCCGCACGACGTGCCACGGGCCCCCTTCTCCACGGGGAAACACATGCGTATTCGTGCCACTGTTGCCGTCGTCTCCGGCGCCCTGGCCCTGTCGGCTTTCGGCGTCCCGGCGGCGACGGCCGACGACGGCCGCACCTGGACGCCCGACTTCGAGCTCTCCGCCCCGGAGCACTCCACCGGGCGTATGGCCGCCCGTTCGGTCACCGCTGTCGACGACCTCAAGATCACCAAGACCGTGGTGAACGGTGGCAAGGCCATCGTGGTGGGCACCACCGCACCGAAGAAGGTCACCGTCGCCATCACGGCGACGGACGACTCGGGCATCGCCGACGCGTCCACCTACGTGTGGATCGGTAGCGACATCGAGTCCGAGGACAGCTTCGGCTTCGGGCAGAACGAGGACGCCGCCAAGTGCAAGGCGGCCAACGCCACCACGTCCACCTGCACGCTGACGGTCACCGTCGACCCGGCGTGGCTGATCAACTCCGACGCGACCAGCTGGCACGTCGGCGCCGCGGTGCTCAGCAAGGACGGCCAGATCGTCCAGAACGACACCTTCGGCAAGACGAAGCTGCAGCGCCTCTCCAAGGTCACCGTCAACGCCGCGCCGGAGCCCGTCAAGAAGGGCAAGACCATCACGGTCACCGGCAAGCTGTCGCGCGCCAACTGGGAGACCGGCACCTACAAGGGGTACACTGGTCAGTCGGTCAAGCTGCAGTTCCGCAAGAAGAACAGCAGCACCTACACCACCGTCAAGACCATCAAGTCGAACAGCACCGGCGTGCTGAAGACCACGGTCAAGGCGTCGGTCGACGGCTACTGGCGCTACAGCTTCGCCGGTACGTCCACCACCCCGACCGTCACGGCCGCGGGCGACTTCGTCGACGTGAAGTAACCGAGGGCGAAACCCCTCGCGGATCTACGTGGGGAAGCGGCGGCCGACCAGCCTCCAGGCCAGTTCCAAGACGGCCGCCGCGACCACCGCGATGCCCACCGCCGTCCATGGCATCGAGACCCCCACCAGCTTCAGCGCGAAGAAGTCCTGGAGCCAGGGCACCGCGAGCACGATGAGGAAGCACAGGCCCATCGTCGCCACCAGGGCCACCCGCCACCACGTGTAGGGGCGGGCGATGATCACCAGGACCCACATCGAGACCAGGAACAGGGTGAGGGTCGCAGCGCTCGTCTCCGCGTCGAGCGCGCCCGGACCGGAATAGGCGTGCCTGGCGACCAGATACGTGGCGAAGGTGGCCGCCGCCGCGATGACTCCGGACGGGATCGCGTACCGCATGACGCGGCGTACGAAGTGCGGCCGGGCGCGCTCCTTGTTGGGGGCGAGCGCCAGGAAGAACGCCGGGACGCCGATCGTCAGTGTGGACAGCAGCGTGAGATGGCGCGGCAGGAACGGGTACTCCACCTGGAAGCAGACCACCAGGATCGCCAGCAGCACCGAGTAGACGGTCTTCGTCAGGAACAGGGTGGCGACCCGGGTGATGTTGCCGATGACCCGGCGGCCCTCGGCCACGACCGACGGCAGCGTCGCGAAGCTGTTGTTCAGCAGCACGATCTGGGCCACCGCGCGGGTCGCCTCGGAGCCCGAGCCCATCGAGACCCCGATGTCGGCGTCCTTCAGCGCGAGCACGTCGTTGACGCCGTCGCCGGTCATCGCGACGGTGTGCCCGCGTGACTGGAGGGCCGCGACCATGTCGCGCTTCTGCTGCGGGGTGACCCTGCCGAAGACCGCGTTCCGCTCGATCTCCGTCGCCATGTCGTCACGGTCCTCGGGCAGCCGGCGGGCGTCCAGGGCGTGCTCGGCACCCGGCATCCCCAGCTTCTGGGCCACCGCGCCGACCGAGACGGCGTTGTCGCCGGAGATGACCTTCGCGGAGACGTTCTGGTCGTCGAAGTAGGCCAGCGTCTCCCCGGCGTCGGGGCGCAGCCGCTGGTCCAGGACGACGAGGGCGGTGGGTACGGCCCCGGAGGCGGCGTCCGGGGCGTCCAGCTCGCCCCGGACCCGGGCGAGGAGCAGGACGCGCAGGCCCTGTTCGTTGAGGTGCCCGGTCTCGGTGAGGGCGGGGTCGTCGGCGGCCAGCAGTACGTCGGGGGCGCCGAGGAGCCAGGCGGACGCGTCGCCGTCGCTCTCGCTGAAGGCGGCGCCGCTGTACTTGCGGGCCGAGGAGAAGGGCATGGTCTGCGTGACGCCCCATCCCTCGCCGTCCGGGTAGGCGTCGATGATGGCCTGGAGGCTGGCGTTGGGCCGTGGGTCGGAGGCGCCGAGGGCGCCCAGGACGCGGCGTACGTAGTCCTCGTCGGAGCCGTTCAGCGGGCGGACCTCGGTGACGTCCATGCCGCCCTCGGTGAGGGTGCCGGTCTTGTCCAGGCAGACGACGTCGACCCGGGCCAGGCCCTCGATGGCGGGCAGTTCCTGCACGAGACACTGCTTGCGGCCGAGCCGGATGACTCCGATCGCGAAGGCGACCGAGGTGAGCAGGACCAGGCCCTCGGGGATCATCGGGACGATGCCGCCGACCGTGCGGGCGACCGAGTCCTTGAAGTTGTTGTCCTTGACGACCAGCTGGCTGATGATCAGGCCGATCGCCGTCGGGACCATCATCCACGTCACGTACTTGAGGATCGTGCTGATCCCGCTGCGCAGCTCGGACTGGACGAGGGTGAAGCGGGAGGCCTCCTCGGCGAGCTGCGCGGCGTAGGCCTCGCGGCCGACCTTGGTCGCGGTGAACGCCCCGCCGCCGGCGACGACGAAGCTGCCGGACATCACCGGGTCGCCGGGCCGCTTGATCACGGGGTCGGCCTCGCCGGTCAGGAGCGACTCGTCGATCTCCAGACTGTCGGCCTCGGCGACCACTCCGTCGACGACGGCCTTGTCCCCGGGGCCCAGCTCCACCAGATCGCCGAGGACGATCTCGGACACGGACACCTCGGCGGAGGTTCCGTCGCGCCGCACCGTCGGTTTCGCCTCGCCGATCACCGCGAGGCTGTCCAGGGTCTTCTTGGCGCGCCATTCCTGGACGATGCCGATCCCGGTGTTCGCGATGATCACGAAGCCGAAGAGGCTGTCCTGGATCGGCGCGACGAACAGCATGATCACCCAGAGCACGCCGATGATCAGATTGAACCGGGTGAGGACGTTCGCGCGGACGATCTCGGTCACGGACCGGGACGAGCGGACCGGTACGTCGTTGACCTCGCCCCGGGCGACCCGTTCGGCGACCTCGGCGGTGCTCAGCCCGCCCGGCGGCGCGGGCGCGGGAGATGTCTGTACGGGGTCCGGCTGCTCACCGGAGGAGTCGATTGCCCGCTGCGTCATGATTCCGACCGTACGGGCGGACGGGACGCTTCACCCCCCGGGCGCCGGAAGATCCGACCGGGGGAGGAGCGGAATGGTCCCACGGTCGTACGCCGCCGACGAGCGGCGGGTGCCGGGCGTCAGTGGCGCGCGGTGCCGGGCGTGGACTCCTCGGCGGCGGCCTGCGCCGCGGCACGCTTGAGCGCGGCGTCGCGCCCCCGGACGTACCAGATGCCGATCAGGCCCAGTCCGGCGCCGGCCAGGCAGACCCAGATCCACCAGGCGTGACCGCGGTCGTCGAACCAGCCGTAGAAGGGGACCTGCACGAGGAAGAGGACGAACCAGAGGATCGTGCCGCCGGTGATGGTGGCGACGACGGGTCCCTCCAGGGGCTCGGGTGCCTCGTGCTTCGGTGTCCACTTCTCCATGCGGTCAGTCTAGCCGGGGTGCTGCGGGCCA
The DNA here is from genome assembly GCF_042728155.1 of Streptomyces sp. NPDC060209. Taxonomy (NCBI): domain Bacteria; kingdom Bacillati; phylum Actinomycetota; class Actinomycetes; order Kitasatosporales; family Streptomycetaceae; genus Streptomyces; species Streptomyces sp. NPDC060209. The sequence continues at coordinate 64,855 of NZ_JBHWZS010000005.1, read as the reverse complement.
GACGGCCCAAGTATCTACGCGCGGAGATAGCGATCTTTCGCTTATGTATTCATACTGAATCTGCTTGTGGATGACTCGAATTATTCGTGTGAACATCCAAATCTGACTGTTTTCATCCCCTCGATGCACGACTGAAGGTCATACATGTCCTCCTCGGCCACCGCTCCGGTCGATCAGCCTCCGATGCCGCAGCAGCCTCACGGCGTCCTTGATCGTTACTTCAAGATCTCCGAGCGGGGGTCGACGGTCGCGCGCGAGATCCGTGGTGGCTTCGCCACGTTCTTCGCGATGGCGTACATCATCGTGCTCAACCCGATCATCCTCGGCAGCGCGAAGGACATGTACGGGCACCAGCTCGACGGTGGCCAGCTCGTCACGGCCACCGTGCTGGCGGCCGCGTTCTCCACGCTCCTGATGGGTGTCATCGGCAATGTGCCGATCGCGCTCGCCGCCGGTCTCGGCGTCAACACCGTCGTCGCCCTCCAGCTCGCACCCCGGATGAGCTGGGCGGACGCGATGGGCATGGTCGTCCTCGCGGGCATCGTCGTGATGCTGCTGGTCGCGACCGGGCTGCGTGAGCGCGTGATGAACGCCGTGCCGCGCTCGCTCCGCAAGGGCATCGCGATCGGCATCGGCCTCTTCGTGCTGCTCGTCGGCCTGGTCGACTCGGGCTTCGTCTCCCGCATCCCGGACGCGGCGCACACCACGGTGCCGCTGCAGCTCGGCAGTGACGGCCACCTCAACGGCTGGCCGGTCCTGGTCTTCATCCTCGGCACGCTGCTGACCCTCGCGCTGATCGTCCGCAAGGTGCCCGGCGCGATCCTCCTCTCCATCGTCGCCATGACGGTCGTCGCGCTGGTCATCGACGCCGTCGCGGACCTGCCGGCCGACGCCTGGGGTCTGACCGTCCCGGCGTGGCCCGGGAATCCGGTGTCGTCCCCGGACTTCGGGCTGATCGGCGAGGTCAGCCTGTTCGGCGGCTTCGGGAAGGTCGGTCTGCTGACCGGCATCCTCTTCGTCTTCACCGTGCTGCTGTCCTGCTTCTTCGACGCGATGGGCACGATCCTCGGCGTCGGCGACGAGGCCAAGCTGATGGACAAGGACGGCAACTTCCCGGGCATCAACAGGGTCCTGCTCGTCGACGGTGTCGCCGTCGCCGCGGGTGGCATCAGCTCCTCCTCGGCCTCGACCTGCTTCGTGGAGTCCACGGCGGGCGTCGGCGAGGGCGCCCGTACGGGGCTCGCGAGCGTGGTGAGCGGGCTGCTCTTCACGGTGGCGCTGTTCCTGACGCCGCTGGCGACGATGGTCCCCTCGCAGGCGGCCACCCCGGCACTGATCGCGGTCGGGTTCCTGATCCTCGCGGGCAATGTGCGGGACGTCGACTGGAGCGACTTCACGCTCGCCATCCCGGCCTTCCTGGCCATGCTGATGATGCCGCTCACGTACTCGATCACCAACGGCATCGGCATCGGCTGCATCGCCTTCAGCGCGATGCGCCTGGCGGCCGGCCGCGGCCGCGAGGTCCCGGCGGCCATGTACGTGGTGTCCGCGGTCTTCGTCTTCTACTACGCGATGCCGGCGCTCGGCCTCACGTAAGCGCGTACGTCTCCACCCCTACGGGGCGGATCTCCGTCATGTGACCCGGTCGGCCGGGTCCGCGTGACGGGGCTCCGCCCCGTAGAACTTTTCCGTCTCGTCGACGGCGGCGTGGAAACGCTCGTCGAAATCGTCACGGACGAGCGTCTGGACCACGTAGTCCTGGACGGTCATGCCGCGTCTGGCGGCGTGGCGGCGGAGCCGGTCGAGCAGCTCACCGTCTATGCGCAGGCTGAGCACTGTCGATCCCATGCCAAGCAGGGTCGCGGCACACATGGCCCTTTCGCGGCTCTTTCCGCCTCATACTCACTCGTTCGGGTGATCAGTTTCTCGCGCGTGTACCACCAGCTGGTATTTAGCATAGCTAATGAGTTACGCTAAGGAACATGCCTGACCTGATCCACGACGGTGACAGTGCCGCCGCCGTGAGCTCCCTTCGCTCCGCCGTGATGCTGCTGGGCCGGCGCCTCAAGCACCAGCGTGTCGACGAGTCGCTGAGCCCGACCGAGATGTCGGTGCTCGGCACACTCGCCCGTTGCGGTTCCGCCACTCCCGGTGAGCTGGCCCGCAAGGAGCACGTGCAGCCGCCGTCGATGACCCGCATCGTCGCGCTGCTGGAAGCCAAGGGCCTGGTCAGACTGGAACCGCACCCCGATGACCGTCGGCAGAAGATGGTCAGCCGGACCGAGCAGGCGGAAGCCATGCTCGCCGAGAGCCGCTCCAAGCGGAACGCCTGGCTGGCCGACCTCGCCGAGGGCCTGGACGAGGACGAGTGGGAGAAGCTGCGGGCCGCCGCGCCCGTGCTGGAGAAGCTCGCCCACCTCTGACCCCGACGGGCGCACGGGCCCGCAGCAAGCAGCCCGTAGCGCCCGCAGTCACGTCCCCGTCAGTAAGAACGCCGTATACGTCCGAGGAGGCGAACTCTTTTGAGTACGGGATCCGGAGCAGACTCCGCCCCCGCACCGACTTCCACCCACGAGAGCAAGACCGGCGGGACCTTCTCGTCGCTGAAGATCCGCAACTACCGCCTGTTCGCCACGGGCGCCGTGATCTCCAACACCGGTACCTGGATGTCCCGCATCACGCAGGACTGGCTCGTCCTGAGCCTCACCGGGTCCGCCGCCGCCGTCGGTATCACCACGGCCCTCCAGTTCCTTCCGATGCTGCTCTTCGGCCTGTACGGCGGCGTCATCGCCGACCGGCTCCCGAAGCGGCGTCTGCTCCTCATCAGCCAGGCAGCGCTCGGCCTGTGCGGCATCGCACTCGCCGCCCTGACCCTCTCCGGCGTCGTCCAGGTCTGGCACGTCTACCTGATCGCCTTCCTGCTCGGCATGGTGACCGTCGTCGACAACCCGGCGCGTCAGTCGTTCGTCTCCGAGATGGTCGGCCCCGCGCAGCTGCGCAACGCGGTCAGCCTGAACTCGGCGAACTTCCAGTCCGCCCGGCTCATCGGCCCCGCCGTCGCGGGTGTCCTGATCACGACGGTCGGCAGCGGCTGGGCCTTCATGCTCAACGGGCTGTCGTTCATCGCCCCGCTCGTCTGCCTCCTCATGATGCGTACGAGCGAGCTCCACGCGTCCGTGACGATCAAGCGCGCCAAGGGCCAGCTGCGCGAAGGACTGCGCTATGTGTCGGGCAGACCCGAGCTGATCTGGCCGATCGTGCTGGTCGGCTTCGTCGGCACCTTCGGCTTCAACTTCCCGATCTGGCTGACCGCCTTCGCGGACGAGATCTTCCACGGCGGCGCCGGGATGTACTCGTTCTTCAACATCCTCATGGCGGCCGGCTCCCTCGCCGGTGCCCTGCTCGCCGCCCGCCGCCGCTCCTCGCGGCTGCGGATGCTGGTGGCCGCGGGCACGCTGTTCGGTGGCCTGGAGATCGCAGCGTCGCTCTCGCCGTCCGTCTGGCTGTTCTCGCTGCTTCTCGTCCCGATCGGCATGATCGGCCTGACGACCAACATCAGCGCCAACACGAGCGTCCAGATGGCCTCGGACCCCGAGATGCGGGGCCGGGTGATGAGCCTCTACATGATGGTCTTCGCCGGGGGTACGCCCGTGGGTGCCCCGATCGTCGGCTGGATCAGCGACGTCTACGGCGCCCGGACCGGCATGGCGGCCGGCGGGGCGATCTCGATGCTGGCAGCGCTGGGCGTCGGCTTCGCCCTGACCCGCGTCGGCGGCCTGCGCCTCAAGGTCGACCTGCGCCCGGGCCGCCCGCACGTGCGGTTCGTCCCGCGCGACCAGCTGGCGACGGCTGCCTGAGCCGTCCTGCGTACGCTGTCCTCTCCTCGCCGGAGGGGGCAGCGTTTCGTTTCAGTCGCGGGGGAAGTCGCCCGTCTCCACCGTGAGGCCCACGACGGTCCCGGTGAGGTCGACCGGAGTGCCGAAATCGAGGCTGAGCACGTTCCGGTAATCGTCGTCCTTGGCAGCCGCGTAGTACAACGACAGGCCCGGCCCCCCGGACACGTCGGGACGCTGGGACACTCGCCGCATGAGCAGCCAGAGACTCTTCGCCGCCGTCCTGCCGCCGGAGCCCGCCGCCGACGAGCTGGCCGGGGCCGTCGCCCCGCTGCACGGTCTGCCCGGGGCGGTGAATCTCCGCTGGACCGCGCGTGCGGGCTGGCACTACACGCTGGCCTTCCTCGGCAACGTCGACGAGGAGCTGCTGCCCGAGCTGTACACCCGGCTGGAGAGGGCCGCGCACCGGACCGGTCCCTTTCCGCTCCGGATCCACGGCGGCGGCCGGTTCGACGGGCGGGCGCTGTGGGCGGGGGCGGCGGGCGACCTCGGCACGCTGCGGCTGCTGGCACAGCGCGCCCATGCCGCCGCGCGCAAGGCCGGGGTCCCGATGGAGGAGCACCGCCGCTACACCGCGCACCTCACCCTCGCCCGCAGCCGGGTCCATGCCGACCTGACGCCGTACGCGGCGGCGCTGGAGGGCTTCGAGGGCATGCACTGGGAGGCCGGGGAGCTCAGTCTCGTACGCAGCAATCTGCCGGTGGACGGGGTGCCGGGGGAGCAGCCGAGGTATGAGGTGGTGCAGGCCTGGCCGCTGGGCCGGTGAGCGGGCCGGTTACGCTCGTCGGGTGGATCCGAAGACCAGAAACCGCATCATGGCGGCCGTGCTCGTGCTGATGTTCGTCCTCGTCGCGGCGGCGGCCGCCCTCGGGGGCTGAGCCCACGCGGACGGCCGCACACCGACATCGTCCCTACCAGGCGAAGTTCTCCGGCGACGGGCCCGGGCCCGGGAAGATCTCGTCCAGGGCCGACAGCACCTCGTCCGAGAGCTCCAGCTCCACCGCGCGCAGCGCCGAGTCGAGCTGCTCCCGCGTGCGCGGGCCGGAGATCGGGCCCGTGACGCCGGGCCGGGTGAGCAGCCAGGCCAGACCGGCCTCGCCGGGCTCCAGGCCGTGCTTCTCCAGCAGGTCCTCGTACGCCTGGATCTGGGCCCGCACCTTCGGGTCGGCCAGCGCGTCACCGGACCGGCCGGAGGTGGACCGGGCGCCGCTGCCCTCGCGCTCCTTGCGGATCGCGCCGCCGAGCAGCCCGCCGTGCAGCGGGGACCACGGGATGACGCCGAGGCCGTACTCCTGGGCGGCCGGGATGACCTCCATCTCGGCCCCGCGCTCCATCAGGTTGTAGATGCACTGCTCGCTGACCAGCCCGTAGCTGCCCCGACGGGCGGCCCGCTCGTTGGCCTGGGCGATCTTGTAGCCCGAGAAGTTGGACGATCCCGCGTAGAGGATCTTGCCCTGCTGGATCAGTACGTCGATGGCCTGCCAGATCTCGTCGATGGGGGTGTCCCGGTCGACGTGGTGGAACTGGTACAGGTCGATGTGGTCCGTCTGCAGACGCCTGAGGCTGGCGTCGACGGCCCGGCGGATGTTGAGGGCCGACAGCTTGTCGTGGTTGGGCCAGGCCTCGCCGTCGGCCCCCATGTTGCCGTAGACCTTGGTGGCGAGGACGACCTTGTCGCGGCGTTCGCCGCCCTGTGCGAACCAGGTGCCGAGGATCTCCTCGGTGCGGCCCTTGTTCTCACCCCAGCCGTAGACGTTCGCGGTGTCGAAGAAGTTGACGCCCGCCTCCAGGGCGGCGTCCATGAGCGCGTGGCTGTCGCTCTCGTTGGTCTGGGGGCCGAAGTTCATCGTCCCCAGTACGAGGCGGCTGACCTTGAGTCCGGTGCGTCCGAGCTGCGTGTACTTCATGGGCCCCAAGCCAACTCCTTCGAGCGCGCTCGAAGCAAGCGTGATCTCAGGCGCGCCGCGCGAACCGGTCCAGGGCGGCCAGCACCGCCCGGGAGGTCGCCGGGCCGCCAAGGTGGCCCGCGCCGTCGATCACCGTCAGCTCGGCGTCCGGCCAGGCCCTGGCCAGCTCCCAGGCCGTGATCAGCGGGCCGCCCAGGTCGAAGCGGCCGTGCACCAGGACGCCGGGGATGCCCGCGAGGCGGCCGGCGTCACGGATCAGCTGTCCCTCCTCAAGCCACGCGGCCTGCGCGAAGTAGTGCGCACAGATCCGTACGAACGCCAGCCGGTCGCGGCCGGGCCGCCCGCTGTACGGCGGCGGACCGGTGTACGCCTCCATGGACAGCACCGCGTCCTCCCAGGCGCACCAGTCGGCCGTCGCCTGCGCCCGCACCTCCGGATCGGGGCTCTCCGTCCGACGCGCGTACGCGGCGACGAGGTCCCCGGGGCCCTCGGCCTCCGGGACACCCGCCCGGAACAGGTCCCACGCCTCGGGGAAGATCTGCCCGGCGCCCCGGTACAGCCAGTCGATCTCGCTCCGCCGGGTCGTCGTCACGGCGGAGATCACGATCTCCGAGACCCGCTCGGGGTGCTGTTCGGCGTACGCGAGGATCAGCGTGGAGCCCCAGGAGCCCCCGTACAGCAGCCACTTCCCGATGCCGAGGTGCTCGCGCAGGAGCTCCATGTCGGCGATCAGATGCGCCGTCGTGTTGTGCCGCAGGTCGACGTCGGGGTCGCTCGCGTGCGGGGTGGAGCGACCGCAGTTGCGCTGGTCGAAGAGCACCACGCGGTAGAGGTCCGGGTCGAAGTACTGCCGGGGCCGGGTGCCGCACCCCGAGCCCGGCCCGCCGTGGACGACGAGGGCGGGCTTCCCCGCGGGGTTGCCGCAGACCTCCCAGTGGACGAGGTTGCCGTCGCCGACGTCCAGCATGCCCTGGTCGTAGGGCTCGGCCGGCGGGTACTTCTCGTCGGGCTTCCTGTCCACTGCGGCGGTTCCCCTCGGTCGGTGGGTGCTACTCGATGTAGGTGAACGGGGTGTCGGCCGTGTTCTCCGAGTCCACGTCGTCCAGGCTCCACACGCGGAACATGGGGGTGTCGCTGCCCGAACCCACCTCGGCGGGCACGCGTATCTCCACGGCGAACCGGCCGTCGGGATCAGCGGTGACGTTACGCACCTCGCTCTCGACGGACCCGCTGTCCCGGAAACTGATGCGGATCTGCTCCTCCGGCGCGAAGCCGCTGGCCTCGATCGTCACCGTGTCGTTCACGGCCGCCATGTAGGGGGTCACGGTCACGCGTGGCGGGGAGTCCGGCGTCGAGGGATCGGTCGCCGGCAGAGTCTGCACCGGGGGGCCCGGCCGGTCGGAGGAGGGGCCGGCCCCCTCGGCCGAGGCAGGTGCCGTCACGGATGTCCTGGCGGGTCCGGCCCGCAGGTCGTCCGAGGGGGAATCCCCGCCGGACGCCACGGCCGCGATGACCGCGGCGGCGATCGTCGCCACCGCCGTGATCACCGCGGCGATGACCGGCACCCGATGGCCCCCGGGCTGCGGGGCCGGAGGGTGCGGGGGCGGAGGCGGTATCGGGGGACCGGAGGGCCGGGGCGGGGGCGGTGTGGGGCTGGACACGCGTGGATCCCCCTGCGGGTTCGTCAAGATCGGCGTATCCGCTCAGGATACCGACCGGGACATCACGCGTGCCGCTCAATTACCCCCGGCGCCCGTCGAGTTGGCCGACCGGCACGGGGCGCCCCCGTGCGTCACGGGGCGATGGGCAGCCGGCGCTTGTGGTCGGTGAGACGGTAGCGGCCGACGATGGTGTCGAAGGTCTGCTCGTCCACCGGCTTGCCCTCCAGGAAGTCGTCGATGGCGTCGTAGGTGACCCCGAGCGCGTGCTCGTCCGCCTTGCCCGGGGCGAGGGTCTCCAGGTCGGCCGTGGGCACCTTCCCGACCAGCTCGGCGGGTGCGCCGAGAGCATCCGCGACCGCGCGCACCCGGCGCTTGGTGAGTCCGGTCAGCGGGACCAGGTCGGCGGCGCCGTCCCCGAACTTGGTGAAGAAGCCGGAGACCGCCTCGGCCGCGTGGTCCGTGCCGACGACGAGGCCGTTGTGCGCTCCGGCCACCGCGTACTGGGCGATCATCCGCTGCCGGGCCTTGACGTTGCCGAGCACGAAGTCCTGGTGGTGCGGGTCGCGGAAGGCAACGTCGCCGGTGAGCAGGGACTCCTGCATGGCGTCGGTCGCGGGCCGGATGTCCACGGTCAGCACGTGGTCGGCCTGGATGAAGGAGAGCGCGAGCTGGGCGTCGTGCTCGTCGGCCTGGACGCCGTAGGGGAGCCGCATCGCGTAGAACCGCGCCTCGTGGCCCGCGGCCCGGGCCCGCTCGACGGCGAGCTGGCACAGCCGGCCGGCTGTGGTGGAGTCCACGCCACCGCTGATGCCGAGCACCAGGGAGCGCAGACCGGTGGAGGTCAGCCGCTCGGCGAGGAACGCCACACGACGTTCGATCTCCTTCTCGGCATCGAAGGTCTCCGCGACCTCGAGCTCGCGGGCGATCTCCTGCTGCAGGGCGATGGCCGCCGACTCGCTCACGTCTGTTCCTCGTTCCGGTTCACGATGGGCTGTCGCGCCCACCCTACCCAGGGGCTTCCGGTCAGGGACGGGCGGCGACGGCCGGGCCTCCCGTCGTCCCGGTGCGCCGGCCGGACAGCCACGGCACCAGCTGGGCCGCACCGAACGCGATCTCGACGACGAGGAACAGCCACAGCAGCCGCGGGCCGCCGTGGGTGAGTGCGTACGCCTGCCAGGCCGCGAACAGGGTGCGCGCGACACCGTCATACAGTCCGTGCACCGGCAGCGGCCCGACGAGGCGCAGGACGGCCCAGACGACCACGACGGAGCCCATCAGATTCGCGTACAGGATCTGCGTGGGGTCCTGGGCGGGCAGCGCGCCCAGGCCGAGGGCCTCGCCCACGGACGACAGCGCGCCGTGCAGCAGGCCGTACGTCCACGGCGTCGCGAATCCCGCCGTGACGACGAGGTCGTACCAGGCACTCGCGCGTACGACGCCGGCGTAGGCGGTGGACGAGGGGGCGGAGAAGGGCGTCATGAGGGGCTCCGTATCGGGTCTCGCGGATGCGGTGCCCGACGCTAGACAGTGGAGTACGGTCCAAGGTCAAGCGCAGAACCCGGGGGAGGGCCATGCTGATCGGGGAACTGGCCGCGCGGACAGGCATGTCGAGGGACGCCATCCGGTTCTACGAGAGGACCGGGCTCGTCACCAGCGGCCGGCTGCCCAGCGGTTACCGCGACTTCCCGCCGGAGACGGTGCCCTGGCTGCTGTACGTCCGCACCGCGCAGACGCTCGGTTTCTCCCTGGCGGAGATCGCCCGGCACGGCGAGGAGCTGCGCGACGCCCCCGATCCCGCCGACGCCCTGTCCGCGCTGATGCAGGAGAAGATCCGGCTGATCGACTCGCGCATGGCCGAACTGGCCTCCCTGCGCGCCGAACTCGACGCCCGTGTGGGCACCGGGTGCCCGCTCCGCGTCGCCGGAGCCGTCAGCCCCTGACGGCTCCGGCGTCCGGTTTCACGGTACGAGGACGAGCCGCCCCCGCACCCCGCCCTCCGCGAGGCGGGTGTGTGCGTCGGCCGCCTGCTCCAGGGGATACGTACGGGCCACCCGGGGAGTCAGGGCGCCCTGGTCGACCAGCTTCACCAGCTCGGCGAGCCGGGCCCCGTCGGCCGCCACCTCGACCACCTGGACGCGGATGCCGCGCACGCTCGGGGGGCCCGCCTGCGGGATGACGCCCACGTAGTCCCCGCCGTCCTTCACGTACGCCAGCGCGTCCGCGCCGATCACGGCCGCGTCCAGCACGGCGTCGAACGGACCGGTCACCGCACCGCGTTCCACGAAGCGGTCCGCGCCGAAGGACCGTACGAGTTCCTCGTCGTCAGCGCCGGCCAGCGCGACGACGGTGATCCCGTCCCGGTGGGCCAGCTGCACCGCGTACCCGCCGACCGCACCCGCCGCTCCCGTGACCAGCAGTGTGGACCCGGGGGCCAGGCCCGGCAGGTCCAGCGCCTGGGCGGCGGTCAGGGTGTTCAGCGGCACGGTCGCCGCGTGGACCGCGTCCACGGAGGCGGGGGCGGGGGCGACCGCCGAGGCGTCCACCACCACGTACTCCGCCTGGGCCTTGAGCGGAGCGGGTCCGTACGCCAGGGCGATGACCTCCGCCCCGGTGGTGAAGGGCGTCCCCTCGCCCGCCGCGTCCACGGTGCCCGCCACATCCCAGCCGAGCCCCAGCAGCCCGCCCTCGGGCAACGGGACGAGGACGCCCGCGCGGTACGCCGCGTCCACCGGGTTGACGGCGGACGCCGCCACCTTGATCCGGACCTGGCCCGGGCCGGGCTCGGGCACCGCGGTCTCCACGATCTCCACCGTCTCGGGCCCGCCGAACGCCTTGACCACCACAGCACGCATATCGATCACTCCTCGGTAAGGGTGCGGGTTCGTCCCGCCCCACAAACCTAGGAAGAGTTACTCTCTTTCGGTAAGTACGTACTTCGAGGTGCGTTGGCCACCCACAGGTAGGACCGGAGGCAGAAGACCCATGGCGACCCGCACCGCGGCCCAGCGCCGCGAGGAAGCCCGCTCCGCGTACGACGCCTTCCTCAAGGAATGCCCGACCAACCAGCTGCTCGGCCGCCTCGGCGACAAGTGGGTGAGCCTCATCGTCAGCGCGCTGCGCGCGGGCCCCATGCGCTACAGCGACCTCGGCCGCAGGATCGCCGGTGTGAGCCAGAAGATGCTCACCCAGTCGCTGCGCACCCTGGAGCGGGACGGCCTCGTCACGCGGACGGTGACGCCGTCCGTGCCGGTGCGCGTGGACTACGAGCTGACGGAGCTCGGGCACAGCCTGAGTGGCCTCCTGTCCGCCGTGAAGACCTGGGCGGAGACCAACTTCGACCAGGTCCACGAGGCCCGCGAGCGCTACGACGAGGAGGCCGCGGCGTGAACGCCACCCCGCAGGTGCTGGCGGTGCTGGACGAGCTCCTCGCCTCAGCCGCCCCCGGCGAGCGCGGCGCCCTCTGGCATCTTGCCGAGCAGGGGCGGGAGTTGGACGCCAACGTCGTCCATCTGCCGCCGAACGCCGGGGTCGGCGAGCATCAGGAGGACGTCCTGGACGTGCTCCTCGTCGTCCTCGCGGGCTCCGGCAGTCTGCGTACGGGCGCCGGCCGCACGCTGGACCTCGCCCCGACGACCGTCACCTGGCTGCCCCGCACCTCGCGCCGCGCCCTGGAGTCGGGGCCGGAGGGGCTGACGTACCTCACGGTGCACCGCCGGCGTCCCGGGCTCATGATCAAGCCTGCCGTGCGCGCTCCCGCGTACGAGGGCGGCGAGGCCCCATGCATGCTGGACCTCGTGTGTCCGGAGTGCGGCCGTCTGTCGGCGGACCGGGCGCCGAAGTTCTGCAGCGCGTGCGGGGAGCCGTTCCCGGCGCGCTGAGCCGTTCCCGGGACTCCTGAGCCGTTCCCGGGACTCCGGAGGGGGCGGTGCCGGTCCGTCGCTGTCAGGTCCCGAGGCCGGCGTCCCGGGCCAGCAGCGCCGCCTGGACCCGGTTCTCGCACTCCAGCTTGGCGAGGATGCGGCTCACGTAGGTCTTGACCGTGGCCTCGCTCATGTGGATCCGCTGACCGGCGTCCGCGTTGGACAGACCCTCACCCAGCAGGGTCAGGACATCCCGTTCGCGGTCCGTCAGCTTCTCCAGCCGGCGGCGTGCCCGTTCGGCACGGTCCGCGGTCCCGCCGGACGCCAGCGAGTCCACGACGTGCCGGGTGGCGCCGGGCGACAGGTACGCCTCTCCGGCCGCCGCCGCCCGCACCGCCCGCATGAGTTCCGCGGGCGCCGAGTCCTTCAGCAGGAAGCCCGCGCTTCCTCCGGTCAGGGCGCGCAGGACGTTCTGCCGTTCCCCGAACGTCGTCAGGATCAGCACCCGCACCTCGGGGACGGACCGGCGCAGTTCGGCCAGGGCCGTGAGGCCGTCCATGACCGGCATCTGGATGTCGAGCAGCGCCACGTCCACGCGCTGCGACCGGGCCAGCTCGACCGCCTCGCGGCCGTTCGCCGCCTCCGCGACGACGTCTATGTCGTCGGCCGAGGAGAGGATCATTCTGATGCCCGCCCGGATGAGCGGCTCGTCGTCCGTCACAAGAACCCTGATCACGACTCTCCTGCACGGTCCTGAGCGCTCATACCTGCGGGCATCCGCACATCATCCCTGATCGGGCCGCCCCGCCGGAAGCCGAGGGGGCGAGCCCCTCAGGTCGCGGTCTCGAAGGTCTGCTTCTCGACCAGCTTGCCGTCCCTGAAGCAGAACCGGTACACCGGCTCCTTGTCCCAGCTGCTCCCGAACTCCGTGGAGAGGAGGGTGAGGCACGTCGAGCCCTCGGGCTCGGGCGGTGCGTCCTTGACCTCGGCGCTGTTCAGGAACGAGTCCCCGCGCGGCAGTTGCGCGCGGACCTCCGCCTCGGACTGGCCGACCTTCACGGCCTCGTACTGCTTCGGCTCGATCATGGCCTTGTCCGCCTCGCGCATGAGGAGGATCCCGCCGACGACCACCGCGGCCACCACGACCACGCCGATCAGGGCCGCCACTCCGCAGCCGATCGCTATGCCGTTGCCCCTCTTGGTCCTGCTCATTACCCTGGCCAACTCCTTCGGGAGACCGTTCCGGTCGATGACCGGATCACTGTCACCCGGGGGGCCCGCCGGGTTCTGCGCCCGAAAGTCGTCCGTGGGGGCGACGAACGTCGTCATGCCTTCGGCGTGCGGCGGGTTCGCGAAGTCGCTGCCGGGCGAGGTGTACGGCAGGACGGCCGCCAGCCGGAAGCCACCGTCCGCCGTGGGGCCCACGTGCACCATGCCGCCGACGAGCCGGGCGCGCTCCCCGAGCCCGGTCAGCCCCTGGCGACCGCTCGGCACGCTGCTGCTCGCGGGCTCCGCCGCCGGGCCGTTGGCGACCTCCACGACCAGCGAATCCGGCTCGTAGCGCACCCCGACGACGATCGAGGCGCCGGGGGCGTGCTTGTGAGCGTTGGTCAGGCCTTCCTGGACCACGCGGTACGCCGCGTGGTCGGCGGTCGGGGCGAGCGGGCGTACGTCGCCCGAACGCCGCAGCTCCACGACCGCACCCGCTCTCCGGGACGCGTCCACCAGGCTGTCGACGCCGGCCACGCCGCGTGCCTGGGTCCCGGAGCCGTCGTCGTGCGTGGCGGCATCCCGGGCGGTGTCACCAGGGCCGGGTGTCTCGGCCCCGTCCCTCAGCACGCCCACCACGTCACGCAGTTCGTGCATCGCGGCCACCGACGCCTCACGCAGCACACCGACAGCCTCCCGCTGCGGTGCGGTCAGGCCGCGGTCCACCTCCAGCGCGCCCGTATGGACCGCGATCAGCGCGAGCTGGTGGCCGAGGCTGTCGTGCATGTCCTGGGCGATGCGCTGCCGCTCCCGGATCCGTGCGTGCCCTGCGATCATCACGCGCTCCCGCAGGAGTTGGGCGTTGTACTCGTGGAGGGTCTCGGTGAGTGTCCGGCGCTGCGACCAGTAGCGGCCGGCGAGGCCCGGCAGGAGGATCGGGACCACCAGCAGCAGCCCGGCGAAGGCCAGGAGCGACAGCGAGAAGTGCGGCATCTCCCACAGGACCGAAAGGCCGAGGGAGATCGTGTAGGCAAGGGTGAAGACGCCGGCTGCCCTGCCGAGTCCGTCGATCCGCCGCCCGGCCGACCAGGACGCGACGAGGATGAGCGGCGCGAAGCCGCTGACCGCGGCGCTGCCGACAGCGGTCGCCAGCAGTACGGTCGCGGGCAGCGCCCGGCGCAGGGGTGACAGCAGCGCCACCCCCACCCCGGTGCCGACGGCCGCCGCCGCACCGTGGTCCTCCATGAGCCCTGCCCCTGCGGCAAGCAGGGCCAGCGCCAGGCTCAGCAGGGATTCGCCGACGATGCGCCGGGCCGGCCACATTCCGGCGGCGAAGAGAGCGCGCCCCGGCACGGTCGGCCGGAAGGCCCGAAATGGCCTCACCGCCGGTGGGATGTGGGCCGGAGCTGGGGAGGTCATGGAATCCACATGAGTCACGCGGTCACGGTAGGGCCATCCGTCCGGGCGGCGCTGTGGCCATTGGTCGCGGCCGGCGACGACGAAAGTCGTTGCCCTGGGGCCGCCGGCGCCGGCCTCTCATGCCAGGGAGAGGAACAGTTTCTCCAGGCGGGCGCGCATCCGGTCCTTGTCGGTGGGGGACTGTGCCTCTTCGGCCAGGCACTGTTCGAGCCCCGTCGCGATGATGGAGAACCCCGCCCGGTCCAGCGCGCGGGAGGCGGCGGCCAGTTGCGTGACGACGTCCTCGCAGTCCCTGCCCTCCTCGATCATCCTGATGACCCCGGCGATCTGCCCCTGTGCCCGGCGCAACCGGTTGAGGACGGACTTCAGCTCGTCGGCCGCCATGTCGAGTTGCATGGTTCCTCCCGTGTTGGACGCCTATCCGGTCGTGGATACCTGTTGGTATACCCCCGGGGGTATTGTACCCGGGCGTTCTCCCCCGCGTGGGGTGTACCCAGCGCCACCCGGGAGTCGGGGCTTACGCCCAATGTGCTCGTCCGTCCCCGTCCGTAGCGTCGTCGACGTGGCGCAGAGTGCGTCCGACGAGCGGAGGGTGATGACGATGTTCGATCGCGAACGGCGGCCCACGAGCCGGACCGCCGAGGCTCTGCGGCTGGTTTCGGTGAGCAAGGTCTACGGGAGCGGGGACAGCGCGGTGACCGCCCTGGACGGGGTGACCCTGAGCCTTCCGGCCGGGAGTTTCACCGCGGTCATGGGCCCCTCGGGATCCGGGAAGTCCACGCTGCTCCAGTGCGCGGCGGGCCTGGACCGCCCCGACCGGGGGCGGATCCTCGTGGACGGCGAGGAGATGAGCGGCGGCAGCGAAGCGGCACTCACGAAGTTCCGGCGGGACCGGATCGGCTTCATCTTCCAGCAGTACAACCTGCTGCCCACCCTGACCGTCGAGGAGAACACCTCGCTGCCGCTGCGGCTCGCCGGCCGGAAGGCCGACCGCGGGAGCGTCCGCGCGGTCCTCACGCAGGTGGGGCTCGGAGAGCGTCTCGGCCATCTCCCCGACGAACTCTCCGGCGGGCAGCGGCAGCGTGTCGCGATCGCCCGCGCCCTGGTCACCCGGCCGGGTGTGATCTTCGCCGACGAGCCGACCGGAGCCCTGGACACGCGCAGCGCACGCGATGTGCTGAGCCTGCTGAAGGAGGCCGTCCGCCTGCACGGCAGCACCGTCGTGCTCGTCACCCACGACCCGGTGGCCGCCTCCTACGCCGACTCGGTGCTCTTCCTCGCGGACGGTCGGCTGGCGGGACATCTCACCGCGCCCACCGCCGAGGCCGTCGCCGAACGCATGACCCACCTCGGTGACCGTGCTGCTGAACGGCGGGCGGACAACGGCCCCTTGATGGAGGTGTGAACGATGCTGTTCCTGGCCGTGCGCTCGATCCGTAAGCGCCCAGGGCGCTTCCTCGCCACCCTGCTCTCGGCGTTCCTCGGTGCCGTGATCATCATGACGTTCAGTTCCCTGCACGACACGGCGGCGGCTCCCGGAGTCGACAAGGTCAGCTCGGAGTCCATGACCATCGCCGCGAGCGTCGTCGGCGGATACGGCTCCCTCCTCGTCTTCTTCGCCATCGCCTCCACCCTCACCGTCAGCGTCCGCCAGCGCGCCGAGGAGATCCACCTGCTGCGCTGCACCGGAGCCACTCCCGCCCAGATCGCGCGCATGGTCGTCGGGGAGTCCGCCGTGGTGGCGCTTGCCGGCGCGGTGCTCGCCATCGGGCCCGCCGTGCTCGGCGGCCGCCTCCTGCTCGACCTGTTCAAGGACAGCGGCCAGGTCGCCGCCCATGTCGATCCGGCCTTCGGCGCGATGGCGCTCGGCTCGGGCTTCGGCATCACGGTCCTCGCCTCCGTCGGCGCCGCGTTCCTCGCCGTACGCCGTGCCACCAGGTCCGCCGTAGCCCGCCGGCCGTCCCGCAGCCGGGCCCGCACCCTGGCGGGCTGCGCCGCGCTGGTGGCCGGGGCCGGGGGCGTCCTGACCACGTACGCCGTCGACAGCACCGAAGAGATGCTGATGGCGTTCCCCGCCTACGGGGCCATCCTGCTCTCCGTGGGCTTCGCCGTCCTCGCCCCGTCCCTGCTGGGCCGGACGCTCGGGCTCCTGCGGGGGCCGCTCGCGGCCGTGGGAGGGGCGGGTGGGTATCTGAGCGCCCGGAACCTGCGCAGGCGGGGTGCGGAACTCGCCGGAGTGCTCATGCCGTTGATCATCTTCACCGGTGTGGCCACCGCCACCCTCTACATCCAGGGGGTGGAGAGCGATCGGGTCACCGGGGCCGGCCTGGCCAGGACCGTCGAGGACAAGAACGTGGAGACCCTCAACCTGGTCGTCGTCGGGATCATCGTCGTCTTCTCCTGCATCATGCTCGTCAACACCCTCTACGCGGCGACCTCTTACCGGAGCCGTGAGTTCGGCCAGCAGCGTCTGGCAGGGGCGACCCCCGGCCAGGTCCTGAGGGTGGTCGGCTGGGAGGCGGTGATCCTCACGCTGACCGGCCTCGTCCTGGGCACCGTGGCGGGGATCGCGGGGATCATCCCCTTCACGATGGTCCGCACCGACCAGGTCCTGCCCGACCAGGGGCCGGGCACCTGGCTGGCCATCATGGCCGTCGCCACCGTGGTCACGCTCGGCACGAGCCTCGGGACCGCCCGCAGGACGCTCCGTACACCGGCGATCGACGCGGTCACCGTGGCCGCGTGACGCGGGGGCCGGCGATGTCCGTCTCAGGGCGGCGCGGGGGCGTCAGAGGCCCTTGGCCGCCCGGTCGGACTCGCTGCGCAGGACGCAGAACTCGTTGCCTTCGGGATCGGCGAGGACCGCCCAGCCCGAACCGTCGGGATTCCGGCGATCGGCGACGAAGGTGGCTCCGAGGCTGATCAGCCGTTCCACCTCCTGGTCGCGCGAGGTCTCCGGGCGCAGGCACAGATGGATCCGGTTCTTGACGGTCTTGGCCTCGGGCACCTGGTTGAAGTACAGCATCGGGCCCTCCGGCAGCAGCACCTGAGTCTCCCGGCTGCCCGGTGCGTCCTCCGGATCCAGCGGACTGCCGGTCACACTGCTCCAGAACCGCGCCAGCCCATAGGCATCCGCACAGTCGATCGCCACGTTCTGCACCATCGAAACCATGGCGCGAGCTTTCCTGATCTCCACGGCGGGCGCCACCGGGTCGTGCGCATTCCTCCAGTCTGCCGCAGGCCCACCCTCGCACCTGCCCGGACTCAACCACGGCGCTGCCGTCATGGCCCCACGGAAGATCGTCCGGACGCGCGGGACAGCGTTCAGTTCCGCGCGTTCGCGGCGGTGATCTCGTCCCTGGCCAGACGGGCCTCCTCGCACACGTCCGGGTCGGAGTGCCGGAGATACGGCTCGATGAGCGGCAGTGCCCGCTCGTCGTGCGTGGCGCCGAGTACGAAGAGGGTGTGCGCGAGGAGTTCGGCGGACATCGTCGGCATGGCCGGGACCAGCGGACCGACAAGGCCGAGGGGGAGGAAGTGGTGACAGACCGCCCCGCTGATCGCGTTCAGGGCTGATTCCCGGACTCCGGTCGCGGGTTCGCCGACCGCGAGGCCGACAAGGCGTCCGACGAGCAGCCGGGCGGTGTCCGTGCCGAGCGCCGAGTGGCGCAGGACGTCCCCGAGGAACTCGGCGGCGAGGTCTCGCCGGTGCGGATCGCGGTCGGACAGAGCGTCCAGCGCGTCGGACAGATCCTTCACACGCCCTCCCCTCGTGAGCTCCCGCGCGCCACCTACGACGAAGCCACGCGGCGCCCGCGCTCCGGGCAGTTGCTTTCCTCCCCGCCGGTGACCGCGTGTACTGCCGGGTGGGCGTTGTGAGCCGTCCGCGCCGGAAGGCCGGGTCACACCGGCTTCTCCCAGACGGAGATGTGCCGCCCGCTCTCGCTCGTGAACGGCGCCCGGTCCCAGTCCTCCCACCGCTCGCGCAGCCGCAGCCCCGCGAGCCGTGCCATCAGGTCGAGTTCGGCCGGCCAGACGTAGCGGAACGGGATCGACCGGAAGGCCCCACGACCGTCCTCGACCTCGACGTAGTTCGAGCTCACCGCCTGCGTGGCGACGTCGTACGCGTCGAACGCCCAGCCCGTCGGGCTCACCTTGAACGGCACGACGTTCTGCCCGGCCGGAAGCTTCCGTAGCTCGGGCACCATCACCTCGATGACGAACGCGCCGCCGGGTGAGAGGTGCTCCGCGACGTTGCGGAAGCAGTCGACCTGCGCGTCCTGGGTCGTCAGATTCATGATCGTGTTGAAGACCAGGTAGGCGACGGAGAACTCACCGTCCACCTTGGTCGTGGCGAAGTCGCCGATGGTGACACCGATGTCGGCCGCGCCACCGCCCTGCTTGGCCCGCAGCCGGTCCACCATCGCCCGGGAGAGGTCGATGCCGTGAACAGGGACCCCGCGTGCCGCGAGCGGGAGCGCGATACGCCCCGTGCCGATGCCCAGCTCCAGCGCCCGGCCCTCGCCCGCGAGTTCGGCCAGGAGGCCGACGGCTGGTTCCACGGCCACCGGCTGGAACATCTCGCTGTCGGGGTCGTCGTACGTCGCCGCGATCTGTTCCCCGAAGTAGCCGTCCTCGTCACTCATGGGCAGGACGGTACTGGCGACAGGGCCGGTCGCGCCCTTGGTTTTCGCGGGGCTGGGTCAGGGGCGCCAGTCGTGGCCGAGGAAGGCGGTCCAGGCGGCGGGGGAGAGGGCGAGGGACGGGACGGCCAGGTCCTTGGAGTCGCGGACGTGGACGGCGTGGGGGCAGGTGGCCACCTCTAGGCAGTTGCCTTGATCACCGCTAAGCGTGGATCTGCTCCAGGCGACTGCGACCTCGACGCATTCGCCTTGGTCCCCGCTGTAACTGCTTTTGAACCAGCTGAGCTTGGAACTCATAGTGAAGCTTCCACCTGTTCGATCAACTTTGCGGACTCCTCCGGGCTGAGCGCTTGCGCCCGCAGAATGCCATACCGGGCGAACAGGTCGCTCAGTTCGGGCTGCTCCCTCACGAAGAATCCGCCGCTCTGGCCCTCGACGTAGGCGAGTTGCTCTCGCGCTGGGTTTTCCAGAAGGACCATGGGACCGTTCAGAGCGGAGTGTGTCCATCGGTCCGGCGGCATGATCTGAACCTCGACGTTCCGCAGCCGGGAGACGTCGAGCACATGGTTCAGCTGTTCCTTCAGGACCTGCTCCCCTCCGATGGGCCGGGTGAGGGCGATCAGCTCCAGCACGAAGCTGATCACAGGCGCGGGGCGACGCCGGAGGAGCGCTTGCCTCGCTAGCCGGATCTGAACCCTGGCCTCGATCTCGTCGTCCTCCAGAGGCGGGCAGTGGCAGCCGAAGACGCTGCGGGCGTACGCAGTCGTCTGAAGCAGCCCCGGAATCACGTGGTTCTCGTACCGGTGAAGAGCGACAGCGGTCGCTTCCTGCTCCGTGTACTCCTCGGTCCATGCGGGCAAATGGCTGAACCGCAGAGTCGTTGCCGCCGCAAGCAGTGCACCTTGTGCACCCACGATCTCGTCCGAGCGCGGGACGAAATTCCCCTTCGGCGGCCGATTCCCCCGTTCCACCATCGCCACCTGGGACTTGGAGAAACCGATCTTCGCGCCCAGTGCCTCCTGTGACAGCCCCGCCCGTTCCCGGTAGAAGCGCAGCAACGCGCCGAACATCTCCGCGTTACCACTTCCAGGTTCACCGGAGTGCACAACTCCACCTCCTAAGTACACAACAGTGCACAGTCGGCCTGTGACGCTGGTCACGTTAAGCGTTCGTCGGCACGCTTGGCTCATGGATCAGAGAAGTTCACTGGACCCGGTGCCCAGCTGGGTTCCCGCGAGCGGGCATGCGCTCCGGCATGTCGGAGTCCACTTCGACGCCGTGCGCGTCATCGGGCTGGCGGGCGATGAAGTGGCGTACGAGCTGATGCAGTTCACCGACTTCCAGGCCGGCCCGATCGTCCGGTCGAGCGTCGGTGATCGGAGTACGTACTTCCTGCTGCCGCCGCAGAGTGCCGCCGCCCACCGGTGGCCGGTCGGGGCGCGGCTGATAGGGCGGGATCTGCGGTGCGACGCGTTCGTCGGGATTCCGGCGCTGGGGGGCAGGACGTGGCCGCTTGACTGGCGTTCGCGGCCTACCGGGGAGGCGCCGTTCGTGGACGCCGGCCTGCTGCATGAGGTGGCGGTGGCCGTGCTGACGGGCCGAGTTGATCCTTGATCACGGCATCGGGGCATATGCGAAATAGGACCCGGCGGCGTGCGGTACCGTAATCGCGTCATTACGTTCCGTGCATACGCAGTGCGCGGGCGGCCCCCGGCGGTGCTACCAACACCGGCCCGAGGGCCTTCACCCACGAGTGGATGGACCTCCACCGAGATGCTTCGGCATGCTATCGCGCCCTCTCGGCGCTACACGAAGGCTTCGCACGACGTCGTACGCCATGCGCGGCTGACCAGCGACGCGAAAATTCTGCTCCTGGCCGTACAGGGGCTCCCTGACGAGCAGGCCGCCCAGCCGCTCAGTGAGCACGCGCGGAAGCTCGGCATCACGGGGCGGGCATATCAGAAGTCCAAGGAACTGCTGGTCGCGCACGGTTACGTCCACGAGTGGCGTGATCAGGGTGAGCGCGGGCGCTGGGTGACGGAGCAGTTGCTGTCCAATGTGCCCCTCACGCCCGAAGAGGCGGCCGTTCTGCGCCGGGGCCGGGTCGATGCGTCTCCGAGTGTCCCGAAACCGACGGTCGGTGAACCAGCCGGTCGGGTGGTCGGTCATCAACTACCGGTGGACGAAGAACAAGAGAAGAACTGTCCCCACCCACCCTCCGCAGCCGAGCCGGAGCCCGAAGCGGGGCGGAGCCCGGAGGTGGCGGAGGGGGAGCGCGTACTGCTGTCGCTGCGTCATGTGCGGCGGGAGCTGTACCTCGGGGTGAAGGAGGCCAGAGGGCTCGCGGAACTCGCTGCCCGCTGGCTGCTGCGTGGGGTGTCCGCAGGTGAGCTGCGGAGCGTGCTGACCAGCGAACTGCCGGGCGACGGGGTGCGGTCGGCGGTCGGCTTCCTGCGGTTCAGGCTGTTGCACAAAATGCCGCCGGAGCTTCCCGTCGCGGCCTCCCCGACGCTCGCCGCCGCACCTCCCCGTGTCCCGGAGCTGATG
This sequence comes from Streptomyces sp. NPDC060209, assembly GCF_042728155.1. Lineage (NCBI taxonomy): Bacteria > Bacillati > Actinomycetota > Actinomycetes > Kitasatosporales > Streptomycetaceae > Streptomyces > Streptomyces sp. NPDC060209. Next base: position 43,716 of record NZ_JBHWZS010000005.1, on the reverse strand, counting down.
ACCTGCACGGCCGCCGACCCGGCGGAGGGGGTGCACGTCTTCAGACCGGTTGCCGACGAGACCGAGTGCGGCCCTTGCCGTCGCCAGGCCGCATGGGGGCTCTGGGAGAGGCGGAGGGCCCTTGTGGAGGCCGAGACCGACCCCCTGCCCTGGCGGGAGCGCTTCGCGAAGCTCGGCGTGCCCGCCGCCGAGGGTGAGGCGGCGGCTCAACGCGCCTGGTAGCGGAGCCCGTCGACGAGGAGGGTGATCATCCGCCGCGTGTGGCCGTTGTCGTCCTCGCCGGCGGGCACGGCCAGATTGCGCGTCGCGATCAGCAGATCCTCGGGGTCGACGTCGGAGCGGATCTCGCCGGACTCCGCCGCCGCGTCGATGAGCATGGTGAGGGCGGGCATGAAGCGCTGCTCGAAGTAGGACGGCAGGCTGTCGTAGGTCGAGTCCCCCGAATGCAGGGCGGCGCTCAGCCCGCGCTTCGTGGCGAAGAAGAGCGCGAAGCGCTGCAGCCACCTGGTGAGCGCTTCGGCCGGCCCGTACTCCGCCGCGAGGGCGGGGGCGGCGTCGGCGCAGGCGTCGACCTCGTGCCGGAAGACCGCGGCGATGAGGTCGGAGCGTTGTGGGAAGTGGCGATAGAGGGTGCCCGCTCCCACGCCTGCCTTCGCGGTGATCTGGCGTACGGGTGCGTCGACCCCCGAGGTGAGGAACACTTCCGCGGCTGCCGTGAGCAGGGCGTCGGTGTTGCGCCGCACATCGGCGCGCACCCGCTTCGGGGGCTGCCCTTCGGCGGCGTCGGTGTCGGCTTCCCGAGTCGTGTCCTCGCGCACGGCACTCCCCTTGCTAAACGGAACGCTGTTCCGTATTGTCGTTGCTGAACGTTGTTCCGTTTATTCAGCCTAACGCCCGCGCCGGGCGTCGACCAAGGGGCGAGGAGCTTCATGAAATACCGCACGCTGGGCCGGACCGGCATCAAGGTCAGCCCGTACTGCCTGGGCGCGATGATGTTCGGCGCCATCGGGAATCCCGACCACGGTGAGTCCGTCCGGATCATCCACAAGGCGCTCGACGCGGGCATCAACTTCGTCGACACCGCGGACGCCTATTCGCGCGGCGAGTCCGAGGAGATCGTCGGGAAGGCGCTCAAAGGCCGCCGGGACGAGGTCGTGCTGGCGACCAAGGCCCATCTCCCGATGGGGGACGACCCCAACCAGCGAGGCAACTCCCGGCGTTGGCTGATCCGCGCACTGGAGGACTCCCTGCGTCGCCTGGGGACCGACCATGTCGATCTGTTCCAGATCCACCGGCCCGCGCCGGACACCGATGTGGAGGAGACGCTCTCCGCGCTCACCGACCTCGTGCGCGCGGGAAAGGTGCGGAACATCGGCTCCTCCACCTTCCCCGCCTCGGACATCGTCGAGGCGCAGTGGGCCTCCGAGCGGCGAGGTCTGGAGCGCTTCCGCACCGAGCAGCCGCCGTACTCGATCCTTGACCGGGGGATCGAGCGCGAGGTGCTGCCCGCCTGTGAGCGCTACGGGATGGGTGCCATGGTCTGGAGTCCGCTCGCGGGCGGTCTGCTCACCGGCCGCTACCGCAAGGGCCGGACGGCCGACACCCACCGGGCCACATATGGCTTCAGGCACATGAGCGACGAGCGCCGGCTCGACGCCGTCGAGCAGCTGATCCCCGTCGCCGAGGACGCCGGGATGTCACTGACGCACATGGCGACGGCCTTCGTGATCGCCCACCCGGCCGTCACCTCCGCGATCATCGGCCCGCGCACCATGGACCACCTCGACGACCTCCTCGCGGGCGCGGAGACCACGCTGGACGACGAGATCCTCGACCGGATCGACGCCATCGTGCCTGCCGGGACCGGCATCGGGGCGCTTGACACTGCCTACAACCCCCCGGCTGTCGAGCAGGCCCGCCTGCGCCGCCGCCTGCCCGAGGAGCGCTCGGCCGCCTGACCCCGGGCGGCGGCTCGCGGGTCCTACTCTGCCCCCGTCGGGCCTTCGGTGACGCCGCAGGCCCGGCCCCGGCCGTACTCCGCGAGTGCGTGGAAGGCGGCCTTGGGCTCCCACGGCAGACCCGGATACGCGGTGCCCGTGCGGCCTTCGGCCAGGACCTTGACCACACCGAAGGACGCCTTGTCGAAGTCCCGGTCGTCGGTGCTCCCGGTGCCGCTGTCACCGGCGGCATCCGCGTGCGGCAGGTCGTAGCGCGCGAAGGTGTAGACGAAGGCGGCCTCGATCCCGGAGCTCTCGAAGAGGCCCAGGAGTTCGCGCACGTAGTCGGCCTGCTCCTGCTCGTCGCGGGTGACCGGGCGGGTGAACCGCGCGGGGCGGGCGCGGTCGTCCCATTCGATGACCGCGTCGGCGCGGCTCGCGATCTCGGCGCCGCCGCGGATGGGGGCGCAGCCGAATTCGGTGACCGCCGCCGGCTTGCCGTGCGAGGTCAGCGCCCTCAGCCCGTCGGTGAGTTGGCCGGCGGTCCGGGCATCGCGGTAGCCGGCGTCGGTGGCGACCAGGTCGAAGGGGGTCCAGTCGACGCCTTCGAACGGGAGTGAGGCGTACCCGACCGGGCCGCCGAACTCGGCCCGCACGGCGGCGACCGCCGTGCCGAGGAACGCGTTGATCCGGGTGTGCAGGACGGGGAGGGCGGCCCGCAGTCGCTGCGGGTCGGACAGGACGGCGACTCTGTCGGCCGTGGTGTCGCCGGGGAGGAAGCCGTCGGTGAAGAGGGAGATCTCCGATCCGGTGAGGAAGACCACCTCGGCGCCGTCGCGCCGCAGTTTCTCCGCGCGGCCGGCGCTGTCGAAGAGGAAGTCGAGGAGCTCGTCCTGGGTGAGGCCGTTGGTGAACGGGCAGTACCAGACGCCCAGTCCGGCCTCGGCCGCGAGCCGGGCGGCAGTCGCCAGGCGATCGCGGTCGCCGCCGGTGATCCGGACGGCGTCGCAGCGCAGCTCGTCGCGGATGATCTCCATCTCGCGGCGGACGACGGCCGCGTCGAAGGGCTCGCGGGTGGTGGTTCCGGCGCTGGTGAAGCCGGTGTCGAAGTTGATGCCGAAGACGCGCACGACGGTCCTCTCTGCGGGAACGACTTAGGGTACTGACCGTACCCTAATTGGGTCGTGGTCGTGCCGCCGCCTTGATTTGGAGTGCGTGGGCTCCGTGCCGTAGACATCGGCGTACGGAACGAGAGGGGACGACCAGTGCCGGAAGCCGGTGACGGGCCGCGCCGGGCCGGGGCGCCTCGGCGGCGCGGAGCGGTGCTGGAGGAGGCCATCCTCCAGGCGGCGGCCGAGGTGCTGAGGGAGTCCGGCGTCGCCGGCCTGACCATGGACGAGGTGGCCCGGCGGGCCGGCACGAACAAGAACGCGATCTACCGCCGCTGGCCGAACCGTGTCGCGCTCGGAGTGGCCGCTTACCGCCGGCTGGCCGCCGAGGAGATCACGGTGCCGGACACCGGCTCGCTGCGGGAGGACGCGCTGGAACTGCTGCGGCGTGCGAACAGCACCTGGTCCTCGCCGTACGGGGAGATCCTGCGCGGTCTGATCGCGGCGGCCGGCGGCACACCGGAGCTGCTCACCGAGCTGCGAGCCCCGGCGGCCGACGGCGACACGTACGAGGCCGCGTGGACGGCCGTGCTCGGCCGGGCGGTGGCCCGCGGCGAGGCCGGGCCCGGGGCACCGCACCCCCGGGTCGCGTCCGCGCCGGTGGCGCTGCTGCGCAACGAGTACATGACGCGGGGCGTCCCGGTGGTGCCCGACGCCGTCCTCATCGAGATCGTCGACGAGATCTTCCTGCCGCTGGTCCACGGCCGGAGCGGCGGCTGAACGCATCCGGACGCCGGGGGTCAGGGCGCCCGGTCGCGGCGGTAAGAAGTCCGGGCGATGCTTCAGCCGGTCACGTACGCGGGGCGGCTGGCAGAATTCGCCGTATGGCGGACATCATCTCGCGCGACGGAACGTGGAGCTTCGACGGGGACACGGTGCGCATCGTCCCCGGCAGCAAGGTGCACCCGGTGCGCCAGGACCTCGGTGAATTCGCCGTCCCACTACAGGCGGTGGCGGGGGTCTCGTTCGAGCGGGACCGCAAGGGCGGCCGTCTGCGACTGCGGCTGCGCGCCGGGGCCTGCCCCGTCCTGCGGGCCGCGGACGGACGGCTGAAGGACGCCGCCGACCCGTATCAGCTCGTGGTGGAGAAGGACCGCACAGGTGTGGCGGAGTACCTCGTCGACGAGATACGCAACGCCCTGCTGATCGAGCAGGTGCCCGAGGGGCCGGTGGACGGCTTCCTGCTGCCGGGGCCGTCGGTGCCGGTGTCGGGCGGTGGCGGGGACGGCACGGCCTCCTTCGACGGGGAGACGGTCCGCCTCACCTGGAACTGGAAGGCCGAGGAGTCGAAGACCGCGGGCGGCGCCGTCACCCTTCCGCTGTCGGAAGTGACCGGGGTGCGCTGGATGCCCGCGATCGGGCTGGAGAACGGCTCCCTGCGCTTCGACCGGGGAGGCGCCGTCCAGGCCGCGCCCGCCAAATTCGACCCGCACTCCCTGGAGTTGTGGGGGCTGTCGAAGCGGGAGTACACCGCGGTCCTGGTCGCCGCCGCCGTACTCGTACGGATGCCGGTACCCGCCGGGCCGGCCGCGCCCGCCGCCGCGCTCGAAGCCGCCCCGGCGCCCGGACCGGCCCCCGCCCCGGCCGTCGACGACCACGACGTCCTGCTGCGGCGGCTCCGCGAGCTGGGCGAGCTGCACGCGGCCGGCATCCTGACGGACGAGGAGTTCGCCACCGCCAAACGGGCCGTGCTGAAGCGTCTCTGAGCGGGTCCCGCTCCCCTGTCCCGTCGGATCCGGACGAAAGACCCTACCGGTGCGCCAGCCCGTGCCGGACGGCCCAGGCATCGATCGCCGCGGCCAGCTCCTCGGGACGGTCCTCCGGGGAGTGGTGGCCGGCGAGGCCGTGGTGGGAGACCTCCAGGCCCGCGATGTTCTCCTCGCACCATGCCACGGCCCCCTGGTCGGTCATCGCGCCCGGCCCCGGCTCGAACGCGGCGAGCAGCTTGGGGACTTCGGGGCTCGCGGCCAGCCAGGCGTCGTAGCGCTCGACGCGGGCCACCACGTCGGCGGGCTCGTCGTCCAGTGGCATCATGCGTGTCCACGCCAGTACGGGGCGGCGGCTGTGCGGGGTCGGGAAGGGGCGGCGGTAGGCCTCCAGGTCGGCGGGGTCGAGCGCGGTGGAGAGCGTGTCCGGGAGCCCCTCGATGAACAGCGACTTCTCCAGGATCATCTCCTCACCCACCCCGGGGGTGCGCAGGAGAGTGAACAACTCCCGCCCCGCCGCCGGGAACTCGTCACCGGAAAGCGGCTTGACGATCGTCTCGGTGAAGGCGATACCGCGGACGCGTCCCGGTAGGCGGGCGGCGCGGTCGAAGGCGAGCGCACCGCCCCAGTCGTGGCCGACGAGGACCGCCTCGGCGAGGCCGAGGGCGTCGAACCACGCGTCCAGGTAACGGGCGTGGTCGTCGAAGGAGTAGGCGAGGTCCGGCTTGCCGGAGTCGCCCATGCCGATCAGGTCGGGAGCCAGGAGGCGGCGGCCGGGCGCGGCCACACCCGGCAGGACCTTCCGCCACAGGTGGGAGGAGGTGGGGTTGCCATGGAGGAAGACGAACGGCAGCCCGTCGGGGTCGCCGGCCTCGCGGTGGTGGACGGTGGAATCGAGGACGGGGAGGGTGGGCATCGCGGTGTCACTTCGCTTTCGGTACGGGAGCGGGGCGTCAGAGGTTGAGGCTCAGGGCGCGGTCGACGGCGATCTCGATGACGACCAGGTCCGGAGGGGACGGCGGGGCCGCGCGGTAGCGGACGGTGTAGCGGCGGACCGCCTCGGCCAGGCGCGCGGGGTCGTCGGTGACGACGGCCCGGCCTTCGAGGGTGACCCAGCGGAAGCCGTCGACCTGGCAGAGTGCGACACGGGCCGCCGGGCCGCCCGCCGCAACGTTCCGGGCCTTGCGGGACCCTGCCCGGGTCGTCACCCGGGCCAGGCCGGTGGACCCGTCGAAGGTGAAGCGGACGGGTGTGACGTGCGGGGTGCCGTCGGGGCGGCGGGTGGTGAAGGTGGCCGTGTCGGGACGGTCGAGGAACGCCCGTGTGATGGGCGGGAGTTCGACGGGCGCCCGGCTCACCTCTTCTTCACGCCCTCGTTCCAGATCAGCTTGACGATGTTCGGCTTCACGGCTGTGGTGACGACACCCATGGCCTTGCGGACGTACCGCTGCTCCTCCAGCTCGCGCAGCATGCTCGCGGCGAGGTCGGCACGGGCGGTGAAGACGCCGTCGGCGCTCGTCTCGGCGGTGCGGTAGCCCGTGACGTGGGAGTGCTCGAAGAGGCCGGAGGGCCTGACGAGGGTCCAGTCGAGGTCCGTCCGGCGGATCACGGCCTCCATGCGGCGCATGTCCTCGTGAAGCGTGCGGCCCAGGCGCCGGTTCACCAGGGGGTCGAGCACATGGTTGAAGAAGTGTGCGCCGGTGGGACGCCAGTCGGGGTCGGCGATGCTGGAACTGACGGCGAGCAGCCGCTTGACGCCGTGGCGGGTCATGGCCCCGGTGATGGCCGTGGCGCTCGCCGAGTACGTGGTGACGGTCTCCTTGCTGAAGCGCGTACCCAGTGCGGAGAGGACGGCGTCCGTCCCGTCGACAGCGGCGTCGACGGCTTCCGGGTCGGTGGCGTCGGCGAGGGCCACGGTGAGGCCGGGCCGTGCGGGGAGGGAGCCGGGCCGGCGGGTGACGGCGACGACTTCGTGGCCGGCGGCGAGGGCCTGGCCGGTGAGGTGGCGGCCGGTCGGTCCGTTGGCGCCGAAGACTGCGATACGCATGGTGTGGGGTCATCCCTTCGTGTGGTTCCGGGAACGCCCTTGACTGTGCCGACCGCGAATCGCAGGCTCAACGCTGATGAATAACGCCGCCCCTGCCCCCGCCCGCCCCCGAGGCCGTCCCCGCGGCAACCCACCGACCCGCGAGGCGATCGTCTCGGCGGCGCGTGCACTGTTCCTGGAGCGCGGCTACCGGCGCACCACCCTGCGCGCGGTGGCCGGTGCCGCCGGGGTCGACCCGGCGCTGATCGCGCACCACTTCGGATCGAAGAAGGGCCTGTTCGCGGACGTGATGCAGTTCCAGTGCGCCAACGCGCTGGCGACGGAAGACGTCCTCGGCGGCGACCCGGCCACTCTCCCCGGCCGCCTGATCAACGCGGTGACGGACCTGTGGGAGGACGCCGACTTCCTCCAGCTCACCACCCAGGGCGACGAGGCCGCGGAGGCGATCCGCGAATACCTGGAACGCGAGCTGCTGGCCCGGCTTGTTGAATTTCTCGGCGGCCGGGACGCGACGGCCCGCGCCACGGCCGTGGTGACTGTCCTCGGCGGGCTCATCTACACCCGCTACCTCAACCCCCTCCCCACCCACGCGGCCCTCACCCCGGCCGAGACCCGCCACATGCTCGCGCCGGCGCTGCGTGCGGCGCTGGCCCCGGGGCCGCGCGTCATGGCAGCCGCCGGAGCAGGCCGTCGGGGCGTACCGGCCGCCGGTGGAGGCGCCGTCCGGCGTTGACCGGGCAGGTGTTTCCGGGCGGCCACCGGGCGCATCGGCCCCGCGGGCAGCGTTACGCGGCCGGCGGGTGTGTGATCGCGGGTGCGGGTGCGGGTGCGGGTGCGGGTGCGGGTGCGGGTGCGTCGGCGGGACGGCCGCCGAGCCCCCGGGCGGCCGGCCGCCCGCGTCCCCACGCGGCCAACGGCTGGAGCGCTTCGTTGAGGCGTGAGCCGTCCTCGGTCAGGCAGTACTCGACACGGGGCGGCACCTCGTCGTAGGCGACGCGGTGCACGACGCCGTCCGCCTCCATCTCACGCAGGTGGGATGCCAGCACCTTCTCGGTGATCCCCGGAACCAGCCGGCGCAGCTCGCCGAAGCGGCGGCAGGGGTGCTCATGGAGCGCCCAGAGGATCAGCACCTTCCACTTGCCGCCGATCACCTCCATCGCGGCGTCGATCCCGCAGGAGTGTCCGTCCGGTGCACCGGGCCGGTTCAGCGTCGTCATACCCCACCCCTCCGACGTGCTCGCTCACCTCAGGGTAACCACCCACTCCGAAGTGCGTACTTGATCGGCTCCGGCGCCGGGGCGAGCCTGATCGGCATGACACAGAACACTGTTGAGAAGACCCCCGTCACGCTCCTCGGCCTCGGCGCGATGGGTGCGGCGCTGGCCCGCACCTGGCTCGCCGCCGGTCACCCGCTCACCGTCTGGAACCGCACCCCGGCCCGCTCCGCGGCCCTCGCCGCCGAGGGCGCGAAGGTCGCGGGCAGTGCCGCCGAGGCGGTCGCGGCGAACTCCCTGGTCGTCGTCTGTCTGCTGGACGACGCCTCCGTCGACGAGGCGCTGGCAGGTGCCGACCTGACCGGCAGGGACCTGGTCAACCTGGTCACCGGCACCCCCGCCCAGGCCCGCGCCCGCGCCGAGTGGGCCCGCGAGCGAGGCGCCCGCTACCTGGACGGCGGGATCATGGCCGTACCGCCGATGATCGGCGCCCCGGAAGCCGGGGGCTACGTCTTCTACAGCGGCTCGCGGGAGCTGTTCGAGCGGCACCGGCGGACGCTGGGCGTCCCGGCCGGCACCACCTACGTCGGCGAGGACGCGGGCTTCGCGGCCCTGTACGACGTGGCTCTGCTCAGCGCCATGTACGGGATGTCCGCCGGGGCCGCACACGCCTTCGCCCTGATCCGCAAGGAGGGCATCGACCCCGCGTCGCTCGCACCACTACTCGCCGACTGGCTCGTCGCGATGGCCCCGGGGATCCATCTGACCGCCGACCAGCTGCGGAGCGGCGACTACGCCAAGGGCGTCGTCTCCAACCTCGCCATGCAGGTGGCCGGAGTGCCGACGTTCCTGGGCACAGCCGAGCAGCAGGGCGTCAGCCCGGAGCTGCTGAGCCCCTACTTCGAGTTGATGCGCCGCCGCCTGGCCGACGGCCACGGCGAGGAGGACCTGACCGGTGTGATCGACCTGCTGATCCGCTGATCGGCCCCTGGAGACCGTCCGCCGAACGCGGTGCGAGGTGGAGGGCCCGGTGGGTCATGCCGTGGCTCCCTTCGGGTAGTGGCGGCGCAGGTTGGCGGCGAGCACGCGGTCGAGCGTGCGGTCGGACAGCAGCGGGCCCAGGCGCACGATCAGGGCGGCATCCCGGCCGGCGCGTACATGGAGGTCACCGGCCACCTCGGCGCGGACGGTCTGCACGCCACCGCGGAAGAGCTCGTCGCCACCCTCGTCCGCATGGTCGCGAACGCCGGCGGAACGGCGTAGTGGCGCTTGCGCCCCGTTGCCCCGGACTCTCATGGCTCGACTTTTCAGAGACCCCGCCCCCGGTGCGCACGCCGAAGCCGTCGGCCGGCCCGGGTGAGGGAGGTCAGGTGCAGCAGGCGTCCCCCTCCAGGACTGGGCTCCTGTCCATCTGACCGGCGTCGGCCTTGACGACGTATACCTCCCACGGCTCCTTGCCGGGACCGTGCACCCACACCTTGTCCTGGAGCGCGTAGCAGCACGACGTGTCGTTCTCCTCGAAGGTCACGAGCCCTGCCTCCTTGAGCCGGGTGGTGGCGGCCGTGACCTCGTCGGTGCTGCCGACCTCGACGCCGAGGTGGTCCAGGCGGGTCTCCTGGCCCGGCTCGCCCTCGATCAGGACGAGCTTGAGCGGCGGGTTGGTGATCGCGAAGTTGGCGTAGCCGGGGCGGCGCTTGGCGGGTTCCACGCCGAAGAGCTTGGAGTAGAAGGTCACCGATGCGTCGAGGTCGGCGACATCGAGCGCGAGCTGGGCACGGGACATGACTGTCTCCTCGCGGAGGTGTATTGATGCCTTTCGATTCAAGCCTGCGCCTTGGATCGAAGAACGTCAACATAGAAGAGTGTCGAAACAAGTGCTGGCGGTCCTCGGTCGGGACAGCCCCGACGGATGCTGCCCGACCCCTGCCGGCCGCCCCGTCGGGGGTGAGGATCGTGCCGGGACGCCGGCGAAGGGTACGGCCGCTGACCGGGCGGTTTCTGTACAACTGTGCGAGCGGTCACCGGTCCTGGCGGACTGTGTGCCCGACGGCGCGGCGCGGGACGCGTACGACAGGACGTACCAGGACAATGGCGCACGCGCCATCCAGAGGCGCCCGACCTTCTCCGGCCCTCACGACCCGTTCAACCGCGGTCGTGCGTACCGGGTATGCGGCAGACCAAGGAGGACCCGTGGTGGATGTCCCGGTGGACCAACTGACCGGCGCGGTCGAAGGTGTGCGTACGCGGGCCCGTGGGCAGCTCCTCGACGCCGGCCTGGAGCTGTTCGGGGTGTACGGCTACGCGCAGACGTCGGAGCAGGACCTGTGCGACATGGCCGGGGTGCCGGAGGAGGTGCTCTGGCAGGAATTCGGCTCCCGGGAAGGCCTGTTGACGGCCCTGCACAACCAGATCACGACGGCCGGACTGAGGGCGTCCGAAGTGGCCCTGCTCTCCGAGGGGATGGACGACTGTCCCCTGGAGCAGCGCTTCCGGCGGCTCTTCGACGCGTACGTGTCGGCGGTGACCCGGGATCTGCGCGAGGCGCGGGTGACGTTCGTCGAGGTCCTGGGTGTGAGCCCTGCGGTGGACGCCCACTGCAAGCGGTGGCGTGACCTGTGGACCGACTTCCTGACCGGCGAGGCCGAGCGCGCAGCGGTCCGTGGCGAGGTGGAGGAGCGGGACCACCGGGTCGTGGTGATGGTGATGGTGGGTACGGTCCACGAGCTCATGGCCCACCACGCCCGCCGACCGCGCAGGGCCCGGCCCGACGAGGTGTCGGAGGAGCTGACCAAGCTGGGTCTCGCGATGCTCGGGGTGGAGCTGGTGGGCTGAGCGGCCCTCGGTGCGGCGCCGGTGGCCGGCGCCCACAGCCTTGTGCGGCCGGCGCCCGACGCCCACAGCCTCGTGCGGCCGGCGCTCACAGCCTTATGTCCGCCGCCACGGGCAAGTGGTCGCTGCCGGTGGCGGGCAGGGGCCGGACGCGGGTGACCACCGCGGACCGGGTCAGGACCTGGTCGATCCGCGCCACCGGAAGCTTCGCCGGCCAGCTGAACGCGAAGCCCGGCCCCGGCGGTCTCATCAGCGAGCTGACCGGCTCCAGACCGCGGTCGTCCAGCGTGCCGTTGAGGTCCCCGAGGAGGATCACCCGTTCCAGGGGCTCGGCGGCTATGGCCTCGCCCAGGAGAGCGGCGCTCTCGTCCCGCCGCCCGGACGTGAGCCCGGTGGTCGGGCCGATCCGGATCGAGGGCAGGTGGGCGACGTACACGGCGACCTCGCCCTGCGGTGTGCGGGCCGTCGCCCGGAGCCCCCGGTCCCAGCCCTCCCCGACGCCCTTCGGCCTGATGTCCACCAGCCTTACGGCGGTGAGGGGGTGCTTCGACCAGAGTCCGACCGTGCCCCGCGTCGCACGGTGGGGGTAGCCCGCGGCCATGGCCGCTTCGAAGGCGGGCAGGGCCGGGGCCGTCAGCTCCTCGAGGGCGATGAGGTCGGCGTCCGTCGCCGCAAGCGCCCGTGCGGTGGCGGCAGGATCGGGATTCACATCGCTGACGTTGTGCTGGACCACCGTGAACGCGCCGTCCCCTGCCCGGCCGCCGGCGAACAGCAGGCCTCCGAAGAGGGCGAGCCAGGCGGCCACGGGAAGCAGCAGCGCCGTCACCGCCAGGAACGAGCGGCGCAGGAGCGCCGGGACCAGCAGGACCGGGACTGCCAGGCCGAGCCAGGGGAGGAAGGTCTCCAGCAGGCTGCCCACCCGGCCGGGGGTGTTGGGGACCAGGCCGGGGAAGGTGAGCAGGGCGGCCAACAGGAGGCAGAGCAGGGCGACCGCGCGGCCCCGCCGCCGGCCCCAGCCCGGCGCCTGCCCGTCCCGCTTCTTCGCCACTCGCCCACGCTCCAGTCCGGGCGGCTCCTCGCGAGCCCCCGCACCTGTGGAGAACGCGAGGCCCCTCGATCCGGTTCCGGCGACCGGGGGCGGGCCAGGATGTCAGTGGTCGTCCGTACGGTGGATGCCATCGGCAACACCACCACGTACGAGGCGCTTTGGGGATGTGTCATGACGGGGACCGGCATCGCGGTACCGGAGGAGTCCATCCATCCGGACATCACACACGGAGCGACGCGGCGGTCGCTCGTCGACGGCGTGCTGCCGGGCGCGCACGAGATCATCCGGTTTCCCCATCTCTCCGACGCGCGCATGGTCACTGCCGTTCACCTCGTCGACGAGCAGTACGACCCGGGCGACCTCGACCCGCGCACAGCGGGCACCGTGGTGGTCGGGCATCTGCTGAGCGAAGGGAGCGAGGCACAGGCGGTCGTCGTCGACGGGGAGACGGGGCGGGTCTTCAGCCTGCACATGCACGCCCCGGAGTACGCCGAGCTCCACCCGCTCGCCCCCTCGCTCGACGCCCTCGCGCGCTTCCTGGCGGCCGTCGACGAACTCACCACGCTGAGCGGCCGGTTCGGGCATCTGAAGGGCCGTACGGGCGCCCCGGTCGTCGAGGAGGCCTCGGCGCTCCTGCTCTCCGTCTTCACGGACGAGGAGTGGGGAGAGGGCGGGTGGGGGGACGTCGAGTGGGCGGGCGAGGTGCCGTCGGTCTGGCGGATGGCCGCGCTGTTCCGGCCCATGGCCCTGATCGCGGCCCCGGGCAGGGGGCTGCGCCTCGATCTCCCGCCGGACTTCATCGAGGAGGAGTTCGGCACGGATGAGGTCGTCCGGATCGCCCCGGCGGACCTGCCCGAGGCTCTGGAGCACGAGCCGACCCGGCGGTTCCTGGCCGAGGTCGGGCTGCCCAGACACGGTCTGATGCTCTGGCTGGACGAGCCGCAGGACATGCTGAAGACGCTGACCGCGGCCCGTGCGGAGACCCGGGCCAACCCTGAGCTGCAGCACCTCCACGGCACCGGGACGCTGCCGGAGGGCTCGGACCACCTGCTGGTCATCGGCGGTCTGATACACGATTTCGACGCCATCGTCGACGGCCGTACGGGCCTGGTGAACTACGCGCTCATCGATGACGAGAAGGTGACCCCGGTCAACGCCGATGTGTCGACTCTGGCGTTCACGGTCTGGATGCACAGCCGGCAGCAGAAGCTGCAGGAAGAGTTCGAGCTGGCCGGCAGCACGGGGGAGTTCTACCACGAGGTCGCCGACACGATGGTCGGCGTGCTCGCCACGGCCGACCCCGTCGCCTGCCTTCCGGCGACCGGACCCGACGACTTCCGTTACTGGCCGGAGGTGTTCCACGACGAGGCGGGTGGCGTGCTGTGACCGTGGGGCCGCAGAGGATCAGGCCGTCGCCAGCGCTCCCGCGTACGGGCCGCCTACGCCCCAGGCCTGATGCATGGCGTCGGCGAAGGCTCCGGCCAGTTTGTGTTCCCCGCTGGGGCCGGGGTGGGTTCCGTCGTAGGTGTCCGTGTGGATGTCGTAGCCCGTGGGGGACGAGGCCAGCAGGACCGGGGAAGAGGGTGCGTCCAGGTCGGCGACCGCCTTCGCGAGCAGGATGTTGAAGCTGTCGCACTCGGCGGCGAAGGGAGCGTCTGACTCCGCCCGGACGTTCGGTATGACGGGGAGCAGCACCAGCTTGATCCCGGGGTTGGCGGTGCGGGCCGCGGTGATGAAGGCCCGGGCGTTCGCGGCCGTCTGCGTGCTGTCCGTGTAGAAGCCGAGGTCTATCAGACCGAGCGAGACCAGCAGGACGTCGGCACGGGCCGCCGTGACCGTGTCCGCGATGACGGGGGCCATGTGGAGCCAGCCCTCGCCCCAGCCGGCCAGGTGCCGACGTGCGGGCGCGGGGAACGCCGCGTCGCCGTACGCGTGGGAGAGCGGGGCGTTCGCCACGGTGTCGTACAACTCGGTACGCGGACCCGTGATCGCGTACCCGCCGTCGCCCATGGTGGCTTCGAGGTGCTGCCACATGCGGTAGCGCCAGGTGAAGTCGCCGGCCTTGCCCACGGTCATGCTGTCGCCGACGAAGAGAAAACGCATGGCGACATCATGGCCGATCACCGCTCCGGCCTGCGACGTGACAGTGGACACTTGTCCCATGAGATCGCTGCTGACCGTCTCCGCTGCCGCCGCCCTGCTGTTCCTGACGGGGGCGGTACCCGCCGTCGCGGACGACGGGGACGGAGCGGACCGGACCTTCACGATCGAGGACTCCCGGATCACCGAGTCCAGCGGTCTCGCCGCCAGTCGGATCCACCCGGGGGTCTACTGGACGCACAACGACAGCGACGACGGGCCGTACGTCTACGCGGTCGACTCCCGGACCGGGAAGACCGTGGCGACGATCACCATGAAGGGCGTGGGGGAGCCCCGCGACGTGGAGGCGATCTCGCTCGGGCCCGACGGGAATCTCTACGTCGGTGACATCGGCGACAACCTCGACGGGTCCTGGGACCACGTCTGGATCTACCGCTTCCCGGAGCCGAAGCAGCTCGCGGACGCCACCGTGCGGGCGACGCAGTTCGACGTGAAGTACGCGGACGGGGCGCGCAACGCCGAGGCGATGATGGTCCACCCCACGACGGGGCGGGTGTACATCGCCTCGAAGAACGAGGACGGCGGCGGTCTCTACGAGGGCCCGCAGAAGCTGACGACCGGCGGGGCCAATGTCTTCCGGCGCGTGGGCGAGGTGCCGTGGGTGACGGACGGGGCGTTCTCGCCGGACGGCAAGGACCTGGTGCTGCGCTCGTACTTCAGCGCGCGGGGCTATGCCTTCGAGAACGGCCGGCTGGGCGCCGACCACGCCGTGAGCGTGCCGCTCCAGGGACAGTCCGAGTCGGTGACGTACACGGCCGACGGCTCGGCGATGATGTTCGGCTCCGAGGGGGAGCACAGCGAAGTGGTGCGCGTGGAGGTGGAGGGGGGCGGCAAGGGCGGGAGCGAGGCGCCCTCCCCGAACGGTGGGGGCGGCGGGACGTCGTCCGGGGACGACGGGGAGGACGGCGGTTCGAAGAAGGGCACCGCGGCGGGTGGTGCCGTGGCTGTCGTCGTCATCGTGCTGGCCCTGATCGCGGCCAAGCGCCGCCGCGGG
Source organism: Streptomyces sp. NPDC060209 (assembly GCF_042728155.1). Lineage (NCBI taxonomy): Bacteria > Bacillati > Actinomycetota > Actinomycetes > Kitasatosporales > Streptomycetaceae > Streptomyces > Streptomyces sp. NPDC060209. Next base: position 28,612 of record NZ_JBHWZS010000005.1, on the reverse strand, counting down.
TAGTCTCCGGGCCGCTGCCCGGAGCGTGTGGCAAAGGGTCCCGCAGTGGCAGAGTGGAAGACCGTCACCCGACTCCCCGGAGACAGATCCCTTATGCGGCTGCTACTCATTCGCCATGGTCAGACCCCTTCCAACGTCAAGCGCCTGCTGGACACCGCCGCACCCGGCCCCGGCCTGACCCCCCTGGGCCAGGAGCAGGCGGCGGCGCTCCCGGACGCGCTCGCGGCGGAGAGTATCGACGTCCTCTACGCCTCCACCCTGCTGCGCACCCAGCTCACCGCGGCACCCCTGGCGGCGCGGACGGGGCTGGAGGTCCGGGTGCGGGACGGAATACGGGAGCTGACCGCCGGCGACCTGGAGATGCGCGGGGACGACCAGGCGGTCGAGACGTACATGACCACCGCCTTCGCCTGGTCGGCCGGGGACACAGGGCTCCGCATGCCGGGCGGGGAGAACGGGGTGGAGGCTCTGCGGCGTTACGACGAGGTCGTCGAGGAGGCCGCGGGCACCGGAGCCCGGACCGTGGCCATGGTCAGCCACGGCGCCGCCATCCGCACGTGGGCAGCCGCCCGGGCCGACAACATCGACGTCCACCTCGCGTCCTCCCGCGAACTGCGGAACACCGGGGTCGTCATCCTCTCCGGCGCTCCCGGCGAAGGCTGGACGATCCTGCACTGGGAAGGCCGGGCAGTCGGCGCCGAGGACAGCGGCATCGGGGCGAGCGGCCCCGCGGGGGAGGCCGTCGAGGGCGCCGACGGCTGAGGCACTGACGGCCGGGGCGCGGACGGTCAGGGCACCCGGAGGGCGGGGCGCGTCGGGCGGCACGGTCCGGACCGGTCACCGTCCGGAGGGTGGTCCCGTCCTGGCGGCCAGCTCCTGCGCACCCGCCAGATAGGCGCGGACCAGGGGGCGCTCGTCGTCGCGGCGGACCGCCACCGCCAGTTCCGACGGGGTGACGCCCCGGACCGGCAGGCAGACGACGTGGTCCCGGGCGATCAGCGGGGCGTTCCCGGAGGCCAGCAGCACCACACCCTCACCGTTGGCCACGGCCTCGTAGGTCTCCTCGGCGCTGGCGATCACACCGCCGATCCGCGGCTCCCGGCCGCCTCGGGCGTCCAGGGCCAGCCAGTAGTCCCGCATCGGTCCGGCTTCCGGAGGCAGGGCGAGGAACGGCTCGTCGAGAAAGTCCGCGAAGTCGGCCATGCCCTCGGGATCCTCGGACGCCGGTGCCGCGAGCGGATGGCCCTCCGGCAGCGCGATCAGCCTCGGTTCACGGGCCACCACCACCCAGTGGTACCGCTCGGCATCCGGAAGCGGCAGCCACACGAACGCCACATCGCAGGAACCGTCCGCCAACCCGGCGCTCCCGTCAGCCCAGTTGACCTGCCGCAGCACCGGGCGGGCCGAAGGGAAGCGGGCAGTGAGGCGGGCCCGCAGGGCGGGCAGCAGGCCGCGCCCAGGGCTCGTGGACATCCCGACGGTCAGGGTGCCCCGCTCGGCGGCCTTCGCGTCCTCCAGTGCGCTCTCCGCCGCCCCCCATGCCGTCAGCACCGTCCGGGCGTGCGGCAGAAGGGCCTCCCCCGCCGCAGTGAGCCGGACCGTACGCCGGTCCCGGTCGAAGAGTTCGGTGCCGACCTGCTTCTCCAGCATCCGTATCTGCTTGCTCAGCGCGGGCTGTGAGACGAAGAGCCGCTCGGCGGCCCGGGTGAAGCTCAACTCCTCGGCCACAGCGGTGAAGTAGCGGAGATCGCGCCCGTGGACGTCCATAACCCATGGCTATCACAGGAGGTCTTGGACGCGCCCCGGAGTGCGGGCGAAGGATGGGACCTGTCGACGGGGCGGTCCCGGGCGGCGGATGACGAGGGAGACCATCATGAGCGCGAACGACGGCAAGGTGTGGCTGGTCACCGGAGCGAGCAGCGGCTTCGGGCGGGCCATCGCTGAGGCCGCGGTCGCCGCGGGTGACACGGTGATCGCAGCGGTCCGCCGCACCGAGGCGCTGGACGACCTGGTCGCCGCCCACCCCGACCAGGTCGAGGCGATCGGCCTGGACATCACCGACGGCGAGCGGATCGACGAGGTCGCCGCCGACGTCCTGGCCCGCTACGGCAGGGTGGACGTCCTGGTCAACAACGCCGGGCGTACCCAGGTCGGAGCGTTCGAGGAGACCACCGAGCGGGAGCTGCGGGACCTGTTTGAACTGCATGTATTCGGCCCGGCCCGGCTGACCCGGGCGCTCCTGCCGAGCATGCGGGAGCGGCGCGGTGGGGCGGTCGTCATGATGAGCAGCATGGGCGGCCAGCTGTCGTTCCCCGGGTTCTCCGCGTACAGCGCCACCAAGGCGGCGCTGGAACAGCTCTCCGAGGGGCTGGTCGAGGAGGTGCGGCCCTACGGCGTCAAGGTGCTCATCGTGGAACCCGGGAGTTTCAGGACCAATCTCTTCGGCGAGGGCGCGGCCTACTTCAGTGAGGAGATCCCGGCCTACACCGAGACGGCCGGCGCGACCCGGCGGATGGTGGAGGGCGGTGGCGGCGACGCGCCGGGCGACCCGGCGAAGGCCGCGGCGGCGATCCGGCTGGCGCTGGACGCCGAGCTGACCCCTCTGCGGCTGGCCCTCGGCGGGGACGCGATGGACGCACTCGTCGGGCACCTGGACTCGGTGCGGGCGGAGCTGACCGCCTGGGAGAACGTCTCCCGGGGCACGGACTTCGCCGGCGAGTGACCCACGCCCCGGGCCCGCCAGGCCGCACGGCTCCCTCAGATGTCGTCGGTGACCGGCCGCAGCTCGTAGTGGAGCGTGCGGTCACGCTTCAGCCGGTGGGCGAGCGGGACCGCCACGCCCTGGAGCGCCGGGTACTTCCTGGACATCGTCCGGGAGGCGTGGGTGTTCTCCTTCGACCCCTGCTGCAGGAGCCGCGCCCAGGCCTTCATGGGCGGTCCCGTCGGCGCGCCCCGCACGGTGCACGGGGCGATCTCCACCACCGGGTGATTACGCATCCGGTCGACCTTCCAGGCCGAGGAGAACGTACGGATATAGGCGTGGTCCCCCTCGACGGCGATGCTGACGGGGGTATGGGCAGCTGATCCGTCCGGCCTGCGGCTGCTGAGCAGGACGGTGTACTGCTTCACGAACGGCTCCAGCTCACGGATCGTCTCCATGTATTCCATGGTGCAGCAAAATGGGGCGATCCGGGCTCTTGGATCATCGCCCCCGTGCGCCGCCGGACCAGGACCTCGAAGCCGTCGACGATGCGGCCGAGACCGAAGGCGATGATCTCCAGCGTCGTGGTCGCCCCCTCGCCGATGCCTGGCTGGCTGGGCGCGGTCGCCGCCCGGAACCCGGTCTCCCCCACGGTCACCGCCGCCCGTCAGCTGTTCGGCAACCCGGTGGCGAGCGGGGGCACCTGGGTCGAGGAGCACGCGCTGCTGATGGCGCTGGTGCGGCCGCTCGTGATCTCGCTGGTCTTCCTGCCGCCGGCGGTACGCAGATTCCAGCGGCTCGGCCGCTGACCCACGGCGGAGGGCCCGGCGTAGGCTCCGCCCCATGCAGGTCAACGGCGCCCCCGAGCCCTTCTCCACCTCGCGTCTCGACGCGCTGCCGCTCGACGTCGCACACGCCGAGGAGATGGCCGCGGCCCTCTTCGACCCCGCCCTGCACACCTATACGGGAGGCACCCCGGAGGACGCCGCCACCCTGCGCGCACGCTACGAGCGCCAGGGCGCCGGCTCGCCCGACCCCGCCGAACTCTGGTGGAACTGGGTGCTCCGGGTGCGTACCGAAGGATGCCTGGCGGGTTATGTGCAGGCCACGGTGCGTGGGCCGCGGGCGGAGGTGGCCTGGGTGGTCGGAACACCGTGGCAGGGCAGGGGCTACGCGAAGGAGGCGGCGACGGGCATGGTCCGGCACCTGCTGGAGCGGGGCCCGGTCCGTATCGTCGTCGCCCACATCCACCCGGACCACGCGGCCTCCGCCGCCGTTGCCTCGGCCGCGGGACTGCTGCCGACGGGTGAGTGGGAGGACGGCGAGGTGCGGTGGAGGCGGGACATGTCCCGGGAGGTCGCGCCGGGTCGGGCGGCGGACTCCCGGCATGGCCCCTGATCACGACATAACGGAAATTGTCTTATACCTTCGTAGTGTGTGGTGTGCGGACACCGCGGCTCCTGCCAGGCAATCGACGGAGGCCCTGGGGTGGGCGAACTGGGGAGGCTGGAGGCCCTGCGGCTCGCCGGGCTCACGGCGGCGGCCGATCGCGGCATGGACCGGTTCGCGAGGCTGGTCGCCCGGCTCCTCCGCGTCCCGGTCTCGCTGGTCTCGCTGCTGGAGGCCGACCGGCAGGTCTTTCCCGGCATGATCGGACTGGCCGAGCCCTGGGCAGCGCGGCGCGAGACCCCTCTGAGCCACTCCTTCTGCCAGCACGTCGTCTTCGACGGCAGGCCGCTGATCCTCAACGACACGCGGACGCATCCGCGCACCTGCGCCAGTCTCGCCATTCCCGACCTCCAGGTGATCGCGTACGCCGGTATGCCGCTCACCGACGCCGACGGACACGTCCTCGGGTCGCTCTGCGCCATCGACCACGAGCCCCGGGAGTGGACCGCGGACGAGCTGCAGGACCTCGAGGACCTCACCGCCGCCTGCTCGGTGGAGCTGCGGCTGAGGATCGCCACCGAGCTGATCCGGCAGGACCGCGACCATGCCGGCCTGCTGCTGCGCGCCTCGGTCGAGCTCGGTCACTCCCGCGGCCTGACGGACCTCACCCGTCGCCTGCGGAACCTGTTCCGCGGGCCCGCCGAGCCGTCCTTCGTGGGCCTGCTGATCGCGGACGGCCGGGGACTGCGGCGTGTGGTCGACCCGGACGACGTGCGGCCGGTGGAGACCGCCATCGACCGCCTGGACCTGGACGCCGGTTTCCCCAGCGCCCTGGCCATGCGCGAACGGCGCACCGTCTTCGTCCCCGACCACGAGGCACTCGTGGCCGGCTTCAGCCCCGAGGCCGTGGCCGGGTACGACTCCCTGGGGCTCCGGTCCGTGCTGTGCGTCCCGCTGCCGGGTGGCCGTGGCGTGCTGACGTGGTGCTGGTCCCGTCCCCACGCCCTGGCTCTGACGGAGGAGGCGGTCCTCACCGCGGTGGCCGGATACGTGAGCCAGGCGGTGGAGCGCACCCTGTTCGTCGAGAACCGGCTGAGCACCGCCGAACAGCTCCAGGCCGCGATGCTGACCGAACTGCCGGACGTGCCGGGCCTGGACATGGCCGCCCTGTACCTGCCGGCCACCGATCAGGACATGGTGGGCGGCGACTGGTACGACGCCTACCTGCTGCCGCCGCTCCCGCCCGCCCCGCAGCGCGCTCTGATGCTGTCCGTCGGCGACGTCATCGGACACGACGTCCGGGCCGCAACCGTGATGGGCCAGGTCCGCAGCATGCTCCGCCAGGCCACTCTCGGTCATCCCGCGCACTCACCCGCCGCCGCGCTCGACGCGGTCGACAGCGCCTTCGACGTTCTGCCCCTCGGTCCGGGCGCCACCGCGGTGCACGCCCGCCTCGACCCGGACGGCGGCCGGTGGCGGCTGACCTGGTCCAACGCGGGACATCCGCCACCGCTGCTGCGTACGCCCGACGGCAGCGTCTCGGCCCTGGGCGAGCACGACCTCCTGCTTCTCGGCGCGTCGAGCGGCCTCGCCCGCCACGACCACACGCACGAACTCCCCCGGGACAGCGTGCTCCTGCTGTACACCGACGGGCTGGTCGAACGCCGTGACGACGACATCGACGCGAGCATCCGGCAGACGGCATCCACCCTGGCGACATACGGCGACCAGCCACTGCCGCAACTCCTGGAGACGCTTTCCCGAGGACTGTCAAAGGTCCCGCAACGTGACGACGTGGCAGTCCTCGTCATCCGCGTCACGGAAGGCGAGAGATGACGCCGAAGCCGATTGTCAGTGGCGGGCGGGAGGATGGCGAGACCGACAGAGAAGGAGGTTCCGTGGGGACCTGGGGGATGGGCCATTTCGACAGCGACACCGCCGCGGACTTCGCGGGGAATCTCGACGACGCGCCGCCCGGCAGGCGCGAGGAGATGATCCGGGAGGCACTGGCCTTCGCGGCCCGCACGGGACCGGAGGAGTACCTCGACGCCGACGACGGGGTGGTGGCGATCGCGGCGGCGGCGCTGCTCGCCGCACAGCACCCGGGCGGGACACCGGTGGACTCCGTCTACGGCCCCGACGAGGCGCTGCCCCCGCTCCCCCCTGAGCTGCGCGAGCCCGCCGTGCGGGCGCTGGACCGGGTGCTGGCGGGGGAGTCCGAGCTGCTGGAGCTGTGGGCGGACGTGGGGGAGGGCGAGCAGTGGAGCGCGGGAGTCCGGGAGCTCCGCGCGAGGCTGGCCGGGGCTCAGGAAGCGGGGTAGGCGCGCGTCGACCGGTCGATGAGCCGGCGGACTGCGGGAATCCGGCGAGGCCTTACGCGCGGGGGCGGCCCGCCTTGACCAGCTCGGCGACGTCGAGCGTCATGTCGGCACCGATCGACGCGGGAAGTGCGGCCGACTGGCCGGGGGCGTAGACCAGGAACGGCCCCGCACACCGGGGTGTGCGGGGCCGTTCCGGACGCGTAACCGTCAGAGCTTGTCGATCACGTAGTCGATGCAGGCGGTGAGAGCCTGGACGTCCGCCGGGTCGATCGCCGGGAACATCGCCACGCGCAGCTGGTTGCGGCCCAGCTTGCGGTAGGGCTCCGTGTCGACGATGCCGTTGGCGCGGAGCACCTTGGCGACGGCCGCCGCGTCGATGCCGTCCTCGAAGTCGATCGTGCCGATGACCTGCGAGCGCTTCGCCGGGTCGGTGACGAACGGGGTGGCGTACTTGGACTCCTCGGCCCAGCCGTACAGGGCTTGCGAGGACGCGGCCGTGCGGCCGGTCGTGAAGTCCAGGCCGCCCTGGGTGTTCATCCACTTCAGCTGCTCGTTCAGCAGGAAGAGGGTGGCCAGCGCCGGGGTGTTGTACGTCTGGTTCTTCAGGGAGTTGTCGATCGCGGTGGGCAGCGAGAAGAACTCCGGGATGTGCCGGCCCGAGGCGTGGACGCGCGCGGCGCGGTCCAGGGCTGCCGGGGAGAACACGCCGATCCACAGGCCGCCGTCGGAGGCGAAGGACTTCTGGGGGGCGAAGTAGTAGACATCCGTCTCGGTGATGTCGACCGGGAGGCCGCCCGCACCGGAGGTGGCGTCCACCAGGACGAGGGAGCCCTCGTCGGCGCCCGCGACCCGCTCGATCGGGGCTGCGACACCCGTCGAGGTCTCGTTGTGGGTGAAGGCGTAGACGTCGACGCCCGCCTCGGCCTTCGGGTCCGGGTGGGTGCCCGGGTCCGAGGCGATGACGGTCGGGTCGGCGAGCCACGGGGCGAGCTTGGCGGCCTTCGCGAACTTGGACGAGAACTCGCCGAAGTTCAGGTGCTGGGACTTGTTCTCGATCAGACCGTGGGTCGCGACGTCCCAGAAGGCGGTGGAGCCGCCGTTGCCCAGGATGACCTCGTATCCCTCGGGGAGGGAGAAGAGGCTGCGTACGCCGTCACGTACCTCGCCGACCAGGTTCTTCACCGGAGCCTGGCGGTGGGACGTACCGAGGAGAGAGGTGCCGGTCGCGGCCAGCGCGTCGACCGCCTCCGTCCGCACCTTGGAGGGCCCGGCGCCGAAACGTCCGTCGGCGGGCTTGAGGTCAGCGGGAATCTGGATGTCAGCCACGATCCGGAGCGTAGTCCCTCCCGGAAGCGGTCGAGGACCGTGTCCGTCGGATGAGACACACACTCCGGATCGTGGATGGCCGGTGCGGCCGGAAGGAGAGGCGCGCGATCAGCCCAGATCGACGGGCAGCTCGTACAGGTCGTTCTGGGTCACGATCGGCTTGTTCCGCAGGTCGGAGGCCGGTACCGCGAGGTCCAGATCGGGGAAGCGCTCGTACAGCGCGGGCAGCGCGACCCCCGCCTCCAGGCGGGACAGCGCGGCGCCCGGGCAGACGTGCGGGCCGTGGCCGAAGGCGATGTGGCGGTTGGGGGACCGGGTGATGTCGAACTCACCGGCGGTCGGTCCGTACTGCTTCTCGTCGCGCCCCAGAGCGCCGAAGGAGACGATCAGGGCCTCACCCTTCGGCAGGACCTTGTCGCCGACCTCGATGTCCTCGGTCGCGAAGCGGATCAGGACGTGCGAGGTCGGGGTGTTCCAGCGCAGGGTCTCCTCGATCACGTTCTCCCACGGCACCTCGCCGTTCAGCACGCGCTTGCGCTGCTCGGGGTGGGTCTGGAGCGCCTCGACGACATTGACGACCAGGCTGATCGTGGTCTCGTGGCCGGCCGCGATGATCAGCTGCAGCGTGTTGACGATCTCCTCGTTGGTGAGGTGGTCGCCGTCCTCGGACGCCGCGATCAGGGCGCTGGTCAGGTCGTCGCCCGGGTTCGCCCGCTTGTCGTCGACGATCTTCGTGAAGAGGGTGCCGAGGTCCGCCATCATCTGCGGGACCTCCTCCGGCGGGGTCTGCGTCGAGAAGAACTTCTCGAACAGCTCCTTGAGCCGGGGATGGTCGGCCGCGTCCACGCCCATCAGTTCGCTGATGACGTTCATCGGCAGGGGATAGGCGAACTCCGCCTTCAGGTCGACCGCTTCGCCCTTGGGCAGTGCCGCGAGCCGGTCCAGGGACGCGTTCGTCAGCGCCTCGATGCCGGCCCTCAGCCGCTCCACCCGCTTCACGGTCAGGGCCTGTGCGACGAGGGTGCGCAGCCTGCGGTGGTCGGCGCCGTCGACCGTCAGCATGGAGCGGCCCGGGTTGGCGAGACCGATCAGCGGCCAGTCCATCGGGATCTCGCCGCGCTGCCAGGCGTTCCAGACGTTGATGTCCTTGACCACACGGCTGTCGGTGAGCAGCTGGCGGGCCTCGGCGTGATGCGTCACGGCGTAGCAGTGCACCCCGCCGGGGAGCTCCACCTCGGCCAGCGGGCCGGCGGCGCGCAGCGCGGCGCTCTCGGTGTCGAGGTCGGCGACGAGGGGATCGAGGACGATCCGGGTCATTTCTGGCCTCCAAGTGCAAGGGTGGGCGTGAAGTGCACCGGCAGGTCCGTCAGCCCGCGCAGCCACGGGGACGGGCGCCGGGTCAGCTGGTCCTCGGGGACGTCGAGGTCGATGTCCGGGAGCCGGTCCAGGAGCACCTCGATTCCCGTACGGGCGATGACCTCGGCTGTCTCCTGGGCCGGGAACGGGCAGCGGTGCTCGCCGTGGCCGAAGGAGAGGAAGGCGTTGTTGCCGCCGGTCAGCGTGGAGCCGTCGGTGCGCACCTGCGGGTCACCGTTGGCCGCGGCGATGCCGAGCAGCAGCATGTCGCCGGCGCGGATGTGGCGTCCGCCGAGGTGGGTGTCGCGGGAGGCCCAGCGGCCGGCCACGTTCTGGGTGGGAGTGTCCTCCCAGAGGACCTCGTTCATCGCCTCGGCGACGCTGTGCCGGCCGCCGGAGAGCGAGGCGGCGAAGCGGTCGTCGGTCAGCATCAGCCGCAGCGAGTTGCCGATCCAGTCGGCGGTGGGCTGGTGGCCGGCCGCCATCATGACCATGAGGTCCTGGGCGACCTCCTCGTCGGTGAAGTCGCCGGGGTCGTTCACCATCCTGGTCGCGACGTCGTCGTCGGGCTCGGCGTGCTTGTCGGCCAGGAGCCGGCCCATGGCCTCGCCGAGGTGCTGCTGGCCGGCCAGGGCCCGCTCGCGGCCGTCGATCATGTCGTTGAGCGCTCCCACGAGCGGCCCGCCGACCTCGTCGCTGAACCCGTAGAGCTTGGCCAGCACACGGGCCGGGAGCAGCATCGCGTACTCGGCGATGATGTCGGTCCGCCCGGTCGCGCAGAACCGGTCGATGAGGCTGTCGGCGAACTCCTCCGCGTACCCCTTCAGCGTGAACGGGTCCACGGCCTCAAGCGCATTGCTGATCATGGCCGCGCGGACGGTGTGCCGCTCACCGACCGTGTAGAGGATCGACGGCTGCTTGCGGCCGATCATCGGCAGCAGCGGCCAGCCGTCCGGGATGTTGTCCCACTGGTTCCACAGGTCCGAGTCCCGGCTGAAGAGCACCGGGTCGTTGGTGACCTGGTGCAGTTCGCGGTAACCGACGATCAGCCAGGCGGGTATGTCGCCGTCGAGCACGACCGGGGCCACGGCGCCGTGGTCGCGGCGCATGTCCCGGTACAGCTGCACGGGGTCGGTCTGGAACCGTGGCCCGGACAGGGGGACGGAACCGTGGGACACGGGGCACTGGGTCACGGCGTCGGCTCCGGGGTCTTTGCGGCCGACGGGGCAGGGCTGCCTGCCAGGGCCGCTTCCGCGCCCTTCTTCCGGGCGACGGAGAGTGCGTAGAGGTGCTCGACCAGCGTGATCAGGACGTACTTGCTGGACGAACGGTCCCGGGCGTCGCACTCCACGAGCGGGACGTCGGGCGAGAGGTCGAGTGCCTCGCGGATCTGCTGCTCGGTGTGGAGCGGGCCGCCGAAGTCGTTGCACGCGACGATGAACGGCGTGCCGTGGTGCTCCAGGCGGTCGATCGCGTACCAGGAGTCGGCGAGCCGTCGGGTGTCGACGAGGACGACGGCGCCCAGGGTGCCGGAGAACAGGCGGTCCCACAGGAACCAGAAGCGTTCCTGTCCGGGCGCGCCGAAGAGGTAGAGGACCGAACGCGCGTCGAGCGTGATGCGGCCGAAGTCGAAGGCGACCGTGGTGGACGTCTTGGAGTGCACACCGTCGAGGTCGTCGACGGCCTCGCCCGCGCGGGTCATGGTCTCTTCCGTGTTGAGCGGACGGATCTCGCTCACGGATCGGACCATGGTGGTCTTGCCGACCCCGAAGCCGCCGACGACGACGATCTTCAGTCCGTTGTCGGCCGTCGCCTGCAGGGCGGCACGGTCAGAGGTTGCGGAGTCCAACGAGCACCTGTTCCAGGGTGTCGGTGTCGGGGAGCCGGTCCGCGACACGGGCAGTACGGGGGTGGCGGGCGCTGATCCGGCCGGTGTCGAGCAGGTCGCACAGCATGATGCGGACGATGCTGACGGGCAGATTCAGGGTGGCCGAGATCTCGACGACCGCAGTGGGGCTGTGGCACATCCGCAGGATCGCGACGTGCTCCGACTGCATCCCGGGGTTCGGTTCGCACTCGGCGACGACGAGCGTCACCAGGTCGAACGCGGCCGAGTCGGACCGGCTGCGGCCACCCGTGAGGGTGTACAGCCTGTCCGGGTCGTCGTCGCGTCCGGGCCGGGGGCGCGGGACGGAAGTCATACGTCCGCGGTTTCCGCGGCCGGGGCCGCGTCGCGCGGCGGGGCGACGAGGTACTCGCCCAGCTGCTCGACGAGTTCGCTCATGTTGTGGCCGACGAGGCCGACGTCGGAGTCCTCAGCGGCCACGACCGCCAGGTGGGCGCCCGCGCCCGCCTCGACGATGAACAGCACACCGCCGTAGAACTCGGTCATCGCGGACCGTACGCCGCCGGTGCCGTCACCGAACTCGATGGACGCCCCGTGCGACAGGCTCTGGATGCCCGCGGAGATCGCGGCCAGCTGGTCGGCCTGGTCGACGGAGAGTTCGGGGGTACGGCACAGCTTCAGGCCGTCCCGGGAGAGGACGAGGGCGTGCCGGGCGCCGGGCGTGCGGTCGAGCAGCCCCTCCAGCAGCCAGTTGAGCTTCTCGTCGGTGGTCGCGCTCATCGGGTGTTGCCTTCCGGGTGCGGGGAATTGGCACGTACCGCCTGGCTGAAGGTGCTGAAGCGGGCAGCCTGGACCTTCGGGTCGGTGGTACGGGGCCGGGGGGATTCGGCTTCGCCGGGGGCGGCATTGCCGGTACGTGCTTCGGCGGCGGCCAGGGTGCGGCCGCGGCGGCGCTTGGGCAGCCCGCTCTCGCCGAACTGGGGGACGGCGCCGGTGGACTCGGACGCGGACTCCGGCTTCCCGGGTGCGGCCTCCGCACGCGACGCGGGGACGGGGGAGTCCGATGCCGCGGTGGCCGGGGCCCGGTCCTCCATGTCCGGCGTCGCATGGTCCGGCTCGGGCTCGGGGTGCCGGACGGGCTCGGGGTGCCGGACTGGCTCCGGGAGGGGAGCGGGCGTACGGGAGATGAGCTCCTGCGGCAGCATCATCAGCGCGCCCGTGCCGCCGCGCGCCGACGGCCGGAAGGAGACGGTGAGGCCGTGCTTCCTGGCCAGCCGGCCGACGACGGCGAGGCCGAGCCGGGTGCCGGAGATACCGGTGAGGTCCTGGTTGTCGGCGGACACGGCCCGCTCGGCGCGGCGCAGCTGCACATCGCTCATCACCAGGCCGCTGTCCTCGACGGTGACAACGATGCCTGCGGGGACCTCCTCGACGTACACATGCACCTCGGCGGTGGGCGGCGAGAAGTTTGCGGCGTTGTCGAGGAGTTCGGCCAGGGCGTGCATGACGCCCTCGGCGGCGTGGCCGGCGATCGCCACGTCACTCGTCGAGTGGAGGCGGATGCGCTGGTAGCTGCCGATACGGCCCATCGCGCCGCGCAGGATCGACTCCATCACGATCGGCTTGGCCCAGCGGCGCCCGGAGCGCGCACCGGTCAGCACGGCGATGGAGTCGGCGAGGCGGCCCCCCTGGGCCGTGCGGTGGTCCAGATGCAGCAGATCACCGAGCACGTCCTCGGCGGTGTGCCGGTGCTCCATCTCGCGCAGGTCGGCCAGCATGCTCGTGGACAGGGCCTGCATCCGGCCCGCGGCGTTGGCGCATGCGGAGATCGCTGCGGAGCGCTCGTTCTCGGCACGCCGGGCCCGGGTGGTGAGTCGGGCGGCCTCGGCGGTGAGCCGCTCGTGCTGCTCGGTGGCCTCGACCGTGACCCGGGCGACCCGGTCGTCGGCCTCGGCGGTGACCCGGGCCGCCTCGGCGGAGGCGGCCGCCCTGATCCGGGCGGTCTCCGCGGTGAAGCGCTGCGCCTCGGCGGCCGAGGTCGAGACGAGGCGGGAGGTCTCGGCGGTGAAGCGCTCGGAGTCGGCGGCCCGCAGGGCACGCAGATTTCGGGCGGTGGCGAGCGTGTGGACCGTGACGGTCACCGCGACGCACAGCAGTACGGCGGCGGCACCCGCCCCCCACGCGAGCGGGGTCCGTACCGAGGCGGGAGCGGCGGCGACCGCCCACAGGCACAGAGCACCGGTAACGGCTGCCGATATCAGCAGGGCGAGTGCGGTCGGCCGGAGTGAAGGGCGCAATCGGAGTCCTCGGGGCGGACGGTGCGGAGGAAGGGACAGGTGCGGCGGAGGGACAATCGGGATATTCCGGTGTGGTGACGGTGAAAGGACCACAACTGGAGCTGATTGTTCCTGATCAAGTCACGGCAACTATAGGAGAATTGGCGACTTGTTTGGGGATTCCTTGTGGCCACTTCTGTATGAAATCTGGCTTGAACCGACTCCGGCAGGCTCCTGCGACTTGTGATGCCCGGGTTCAGTGGCGCGATGGAGGGGCAAGTAGTGGCGAATGTTGCGGTATGTCCCCTGTGTGAGGCTTGATTTGTCACGATCGTCGCCCGTAGGCCGGTGGCCAGCTAGTGTGAGCGCTCCGGTGCAGCCGACCTTCCAGGTCGACACTGCCGTAAGACACACCGCGCGCCTTGAAAAGGGGGAGGCGCCGCGCGTGGCCCCGACGGAGGACGCAGGCAACCGTGGACGCGCAAGGCCGTGGGCGGGACGAGGGCATCGACCCCGCAGACCAGTGGGTACTCAACCCCGACACCGGTGATTACGAACTGCGACTGACCCCCTCCACAGGGCGATCATCCGCGTCGACCGGTACGACCGATGCCAGAACACCCGGACCGCGCCGAAGGTCGAAGCCGGAGACGCCGTCGCCCGGCGACAGGGCCTCCGTGCCCGGTCAGCGCGGCGGGCGCCGGGGCGCGGGCGGCGGACGCGGGGACCGGGACGAGGCGCGGAAGCCGGGGAGCCGGGCGGCCGTACCGGCCACCGGGCGCCGCAAGGCGAAGCCCCAGAAGTCCCGCAAGAAGAAGGCCCTGGTGTGGACCGGCGGCGTGCTCGCCCTCCTGATGGTGGGCGTCGGTACCACCGGCTACTTCGTGTACCAGCACTTCAACGGCAACATCACCGCCGTCTCGACCGACGGCGCAGGCACCGGTGGCTTCAGCAAGGACCGGGCGATCAACGTCCTGGTGATCGGGACCGACAAGAGGACCGGCGCGGGCAACGAGGGCTACGGAGACTCGGGCAGTGTCGGCCACGCCGACACCAACATCCTCTTCCATGTCTCCAAGGACCGCACGAACGCGACCGCGCTGAGCATCCCGCGTGACCTGATAACGGACATCCCCGAATGTCCGACGAAGCTGGAGAACGGCGAGGAGAAGGACATCCCGGGGACGTCCGGCGGACGCTTCAACACCAGCCTCGGACAGTCCGAGCGCACCCCCAGCTGCACCATGCGGACCGTCACCGAGCTCACCGGCATCACGCCCGACCACTTCATGGTGGCCGACTTCAACGCGGTCAAGTCCCTGACGACCGCCGTCGGAGGTGTGGACGTCTGTCTCGCCAAGGACATCGACGACAAGGACTCCCACCTCAAGCTGTCCAAGGGGGAGCACACCATCCAGGGTGAGCAGGCCCTGTCCTTCCTGCGTACCCGGCACTCCGTGGGATTCGGCAGCGACCTGAGCCGCATCGAGATCCAGCAGCAGTTCCTGGGCTCCCTGATGCGCAAGCTGAAGTCCAACGACACCCTGACCAGCCCCACCAAGATGTGGTCGCTCGCCGAGGCGGCCACCAAGGCGCTCACCGTCGACGACAAGATCGGCGACATAAACCAGCTCCGCAAGCTGGGCATGGAACTGGCCTCCGTCGACCCCAAGAACATCACGTTCACCACGGTCCCGGTGCTGGACAATCCGGACGACAAGGCCACGGTCATCCTCGACAAGTCCAAGGCGCCGCAGGTCTTCTCGATGATGCGCGAGGACGTCTCCTTCACCGCGGTGGAGAAGAAGGAGAAGGCCGCGGCGAAGGCCGAGGAGGCCGCCAAGCTGAAGGGCGAGATGGCCGACGCGGCCGATGTGCGGGTCGACGTCTTCAACGGCGGCGCCCCCGCCGGCTCCGCGCAGAACGCCCTGGACTGGCTGCAGAACGAAGAAGGCGTGCTGAAGTCCACGAACCAGGCGAACGCGCCGGAGGACGTGAAGAAGACCCAGCTCGTCTACGCCCCCAACCAGGCGGACCAGGCCCGCCGGCTGGCCGACATGATGGGCCTGTCGGCCTCGGCCCTCAAGCCGACGACGACGGACGCCGGCGCGATGGACCCGATGGTGCTGACCCTGGGCCCGGACTTCACCGAGGCGGGCAGCCCGCTCTCGGCCCCGCAGAAGGCGCCGGAGGACATCCAGCGCGTGGAGGCCGACAAGGCGGTCTGCGCGAAGTAACCCGAAGCCGGCCCCGCACATCGCCGCGGGGCCGGCGAAGGCACGCCCGTCCGGCGATCGAGGCCGTCCCCCCGCCTCCAGGACCGGCATGCTGGGCCCATGCCCGCCACCGACCTCACCCGAGCCCTGGCCCAGGCCGTCCACGGCGACGTGGAGTCCGACGCGACCGCCCGCGCCCTGACGACCATGGACGCCTCCAACTACCGCCGTGTCCCGCAAGCGGTCGTGGCCCCCCGCGACGCCTCGGACGTCGCCGAGACGCTCCGCATCTGCCGGGAGCACGCCACACCGGTCGTGCCGAGGGGCGCCGGCACCTCCATCGCCGGCCAGGCCACCGGCACCGGCGTCGTCCTGGACTTCACACGTCACATGCGGCGCATCATCGAGCTGGACCCCGTGTCCCGCACCGCCGTCGTCCAGCCAGGCGTCGTCCTGGACGATCTGAGGGCCGCGGCAGCCCCGCACGGGCTGACGTTCGGCCCCGACCCGTCCACCCACAGCCGCTGCACACTCGGCGGCATGATCGGCAACAACTCCTGCGGATCCCACTCCGTGGCCTGGGGCACCACCGCCGACAACCTCCGCAGCCTGCGCGTCGTGCGCTACGGCGGAGGCGAGGCCCTGCACATCGGACGCGGCCTGCCCGGCGCACCGCCCGGCCTCCACGAGTTCGCCGCCTCCCACCTCGCCCTCCTGCGCACCGGCTTCCCCGAACTCCCGCGCCGTATCTCCGGATACGCCCTCGACGCACTGCTCCCCGAGCACGGCCCGGACCCGGCCCGGGCCCTCTGCGGAAGCGAGGGGACGCTCGCCGTGGTCACCGAGGCGACCGTCCGACTCGTCGGGACGCCCGCCGCACGCGCGCTCGCCGTCCTCGGGTACGCCGACGAGCCGGCCGCCGCCGAAGCCGCCCCCGGCCTCCTTCCGTACGGCCCGCTCACCGTGGAGGGCATGGCCGCCGACCTCGTACGCGAACCGGCCGGCCTGCCACGCGGCGCGGCCTGGCTGTTCGTGGAGACGGGCGGCGACACCCCCGCCGAGGCCCGCGCCCACGCGGCACGGATCCTGCGCGCGGCCGACGCCCTGGACGGCACCGTCGTCACCGACCCCGCCGCCATGCGGACCCTGTGGCGCATCCGCGAGGACGCCGCCGGTACGGCGACCCGGATGCCGGACGGCAGGGAGGCGTGGCCGGGCTGGGAGGACTGCGCCGTACCGCCCGCCCGCCTCGGCCCGTATCTGCGCGACTTCCGGGCGCTGCTCGCCGAACACGGCCTGCACGGCACCCCGTACGGGCACTTCGGCGACGGCTGCATCCACGTACGCATCGACTTCGACCTGCTGACCGAACAGGGCGTGGCCCGCTTCCGCCGCTTCTCCGAGGACCAGGCCGACCTCGTCGTCGCGCACGGCGGATCGCTGAGCGGCGAACACGGCGACGGGCAGGCGAGGGCCGAGCTGCTGCCCCGGATGTACGGGGACGACATGGTGGGCCTGTTCACACGGTTCAAGGACCTCTGGGACCCGGACGGCGGCCTGAACCCTGGCATCCTCGCCCGACCCGCACGGCTCGACGAGAACCTCCGCTTCGCCGTGCTCCCCGGGCGCCCCGTGGACGTGGCCTTCGGCTACCCGCACGACGGCGGTGACTTCACGGCAGCCGTACGCCGCTGCGTCGGCGTCGCCAAGTGCCGTACGGCGGAGCCGGGTCCGGACGTCATGTGCCCCTCCTTCCGCGCGACCGGAGAGGAGGCGCACTCCACCCGGGGTCGCGCCCGGCTGCTCCACGAGATGCTCGCCGGCGAGGTGATCACGGACGGCTGGCGGTCCACGGAGGTACGGGACGCGCTCGACCTGTGCCTGTCCTGCAAGGGCTGCCGCACCGACTGCCCGGTCGGCGTCGACATGGCCACGTACAAGGCGGAGTTCCTCCACCACCACTACAGGAACCGGCTGCGCCCGGCCGCGCACTATGCGATGGGCGGTCTCCCGAGGTGGCTGCGGACGGCGGCCCCCTTCGCGGGCCTGCTCAACGCCCTGGCGCGGATCGGACCGCTCGCCGCCCTCGCCCGGCGGCTCGGCGGCATCGACCCGCGCCGGACGCTCCCGGTCCTGGCGCGGCAGACGTTCCGGGCCTGGGCACGCACCCGCCGGACACCGGGGGCCGGGGAGGCCGTCGTCCTCTGGCCGGACACCTTCACCGACCACCTCTCCCCGGAGGTCGGCCGCGCGGCGGTCCGGGTCCTGGAGTCGGCCGGCCGGACGCCGGTGCTGCCCGGCCGAGGCGTCTGCTGCGGCCTCACCTATGTGTCGACGGGCCGGCTCGACGCGGCCCGCGCCGTCATGCGCCGCACCCTGGACCGGATGGGCGCGGCGCCCGGCGCCCCGGTCGTCGTCCTGGAACCGAGCTGCGCCGCCACCCTCCGCACGGACCTGCCGGAGCTCCTCCCCGACGACCCGCGCGCCGCCGGACTCGCCGCCTCCGTACGCACCCTGGCCCAGTACCTGGAGGAGTACGCCCCCGACTGGACGCCGCCCCGGCTGGACCGCCGGGTCGCCGGCCAGACCCACTGCCATCAGCACGCGGTGTTCGGCGACGCGGCCGAGCGCAGGCTCCGCGAGAAGGCGGGCCTGACCGGTGAGCTGAGCGGCGGCTGCTGCGGGCTGGCCGGCAACTTCGGCTTCGAGAAGGGCCACTGGGATGTCTCGGTTGCCTGCGCCGAGGACCAGCTGCTCCCCTCCGTGCGGGAGTCGGAACCCGGCACGGAACTGCTGGCCGACGGCTTCTCCTGCCGCACCCAGCTGGATCAGCTGGCGGGGCGGCGGGCCCGGCACCTCGCCGAAGTGCTGGCGGAAGGGCTGGACGCGTAGAAGGAGGGCGCGCCTCAGAGCTTCGCGACGGCCTCGCTCACCGCAGCGGACAGCCGCTCGTTCTCCGGGGCCGCGCCGCCGGGAAGGGCGAAGCGGCGCCGGGTGTAGCCGTAGGCCACGCCGTTGGCGGGATCGGCGTACGCCTGCGAGCCCGCGGCTCCCGAGTGGCCGAAGGCGCCCTCGCCCAGGGCCGGGTAGTGCGCCCGCGACGCCTCGAAGCCGAAGGCGAAGGCGTCGACCTCGGCGGTCACCACATCGGTCCCCGTCCACCGCACCCGGCCGACCTCGGCCAGCGTCTCCGGCTTGAGCAGGGGTGCCCGGCCGTCCACCTCGGAGATCGCCGCCGCGTACATCCCCGCGAGCCCGCGCGCCGAGCCCACCCCGCCGACCGAGGCCGGGCCGAGTGCGCGCACCGCGCGGGTGTTGGCCAGGGCGACCAGGTCGAGCGGCGGGTCGGCCGCGAAGCCGAACGCGATCCCCATCAGGCCGTCCAGGTCGATCGGGTTCGCCGCGGACTCGGCGGCCTGCTCGGGTGTGGCGACGCCGGGCCGGATGCTCACGTAGCGGGGTTCGAGCTCCTCGGGCAGGCCCAGATGGAAGTCGAGTCCGTACGGGGCGCGCACCCGCTCCTCGAAGAGCTCCTGGACCGACCGCCCGGTGACCCGCCGGACCACCTCGCCGGTGAGGGCGCCGATCACCAGCGCGTGGTAGCCGTACTCCGTACCGGGCGTCCAGTAGGGCCGCTGTCCCGCCAGCCGCCCGGCGAGGATCCGGTCGTCGGCCAGCTCCTCGACGGTGAATCCGCCGTCCGCCCAGATCAGCCCGGCGCGGTGCGATATCAGTTCCCGCACGGTCAGTTCGCCCTTGCCCTCGGCGGCGAACTCCGGCCAGTACGACGCGACCGTACGGTCCGGATCGATGACGCCGTCCTGGACGAGCAGGGCGACGACGAGATGGGCGGCGCCCTTGGTCGAGGAGTACACGGCGGGCAAGGAGTCCCCGGCGATTCCCTCCCCGGCCCACAGGTCCACCACCAGCCGGCCGTGGTGGTACACGGCCAGCTGGCCGCCGGGCTCGGTGTGGTCCGCGGCGAGTACGGCGGCGAACTCCTCCCGTACGCCTTCGAATCCCGCCGCGACCGTGCCGTGCACGGTGATGGTGTTGTCGCCGGTGCCCGTCATGAGGTGCCCCCTGGAAATCATCGACCTGATCGGTACCGGTCCCCAACTGCCTTGCAGGGCCGCCGCATTCCCCGCTACCCGGTGGAATTTCCGGGCGGCGTCCGCTGTTCGCGCGCCACGATCTCCCGGGCGAGCGCCGCCAGTCGGGGCAGTGCGGGATGGCCGGGGCCGTCCCGGCGGGCCAGCAGGACGGGCAGCGGCGGGGCGTCGTCCAGCGGAACATAGGTGACCCCGGCGTGCGGATGCATCTGGGCGGTGGAGGCCCCCGAGACCCCGCTGCCGCGTCCGGCCGCGATGGCGGTGAGCCAGTCGTCGGTGTTGGCGACGGTGAGGGTGGCGGCCGGACGCGCGTGCGGGGGCCACAGGCCGAGCGTGGTGGCGCCCGAGACGGTGTTCAGGACGACCGCGTCGCCGGTCAGATCGGCCAGGGACAGAGAGGCGCGGGCGGCGAGCGGGCCGTCGGCGGCCACGGCCGCCACCCGCTCCTCGGTGAACAGCACCTCTGTGACGAGTCCCGGGGTGTCCACGGGCCCGCGGAGCAGCGCCGCGTCCACCTCGCCGCGGGTGAGGCCGGCCGTGCGGTCGTCGATGCGCAGCAGCTCCAGCGGGGTTCCCGGGTGGCGCTGCTGCCAGGTCCGCAGCAGCGGTGTGGTGTACGGGCCGAACGCCGACCAGGCGTGCCCGAGCCGCAGTGGCCAGTCGCGCAGCCGGCCCGGTTCGAGGGCCTCGTCGAAGGCGCCGACCGCGGCGGCGGCCTTGTCGCGGAATGCGACGCCTTCGGGGGTCAGGGCGAGGTGATGGGTGGAGCGGTCGACGAGCCGGACGCCCAGGTGCTTCTCCAGGGCGGCGAGCGTGCGGGAGACGACGGGCTGGGTGACCCGGAGCCGGGCGGCGGCGCGGGTGACGCTGCCCTCGTCGGCGATCGCGAGGAAGGCCCGCAGGTGCCGGACCTCGATACCGCGGCCGGCGTTCCCGGTGCCCTGTCCAGTGCTCATGCGTCCGGAGCATAACGGGAGCGCAATCGGCATTTCACGGGAGGCGCGCGGGTCTCTACGGTGAGGACGTGAGCGGCTCGTGTTCGGTGCCGTATCGTGGACTTCCCGGTGCACCATAATGTACTCAACTCGGTGCACTCAAACGAACCGAACGAAAGGTGTCCGGTGAACGACCCGCGCGCTGCCGCAGAGTCGGCCGCTGCCGTTTCCGTACCCGAGGCGGTGTCCGCACTCGACGAGCCCGGCCATGGACGGCCGGGCCGCCCGGGCGGCCGCGGAGCCGCACTCGGTCCGGTCGCACTGGTGGTGGCGGGCGGGCTCTCCGTCCAGTTCGGCGCGGCGGTCGCCGTCCTGCTGATGCCGAAGGCGGGCGCGCTCGGCGTCGTCACCCTGCGCCTCGCGGCCGCCGCGCTCGTCCTGCTGGTCGTCTGCCGGCCGAAGCTCCGGGGGCATTCGCGCGCCGACTGGGGCACCGTGGTGGCCTTCGGCATCGCGATGGGAGGCATGAACACGCTCTTCTACCAGGCTGCCGACCGCATCCCGCTGGGCGCGGCCGTCACCCTGGAGGTGCTGGGCCCGCTGGTCCTGTCCGTCGTCGCCTCGCGCCGCCTGGTCAACCTCGTCTGGGCGGCTCTGGCGCTCTGCGGTGTCGTCCTGCTCAGCGGTGGCGGCTTCGACCGTCTGGACCCGGTCGGGGCGGCGTACGCCCTGGGTGCGGGCGTCATGTGGGCGCTGTACATCCTCTTCAGTGCCCGCACCGGCCGCCGCTTCCCGCAGGCGGACGGACTGGCCCTGGCCATGGTGGTGGCGGCGGCCCTCTCGCTGCCCCTCGGCATCATGGAATCGGGCTCGAAGCTCGTGGTCCCGTCCACGCTGGGTCTGGGTATCGCCGTGGCGCTGCTGAGCTCGGTCCTTCCGTACACCCTCGAACTCATGGCCCTGCGCCGGCTGCCCGCGCCCACCTTCGCGGTCCTCATGAGCCTCGAACCCGCCATCGCGGCCACAGCGGGCTTCCTCATCCTCGACCAGGCACTCTCCACCACCGACGCCCTGGCCATCGCCCTGGTCATCGGCGCGAGCATGGGCGCGGTGCGCAGCCAGACGCGGGGCTCCCGGAAGCGGTGAGCTCGTGCGCCGGGGAACCTGTCCGTTCCGCCTGCGCGTCCAGGCGTCCGATCCTAGGGTGGTCGCGATGGCCGACCTGGAGGAACACATGCCGGAACGCGACGATCTGCTCGTGCTCGTGACCGATCAGCGCACCAACTTTCTCTACACCGTCGCGAATCTCGACGACGCCGGGGCCCGCGCCCGGACGACGGTCAGCGAGCTGACCCTCGGCGGACTCCTGAAGCACCTCGGACTCGTGCAGCGCAGCTGGCTCGACGTCGTCGAGGGTACCGCCCCCGCCAAGGTCGACTGGGCGGACCTCGACCCCGACGGCAACCGGATGACCGACGCCGAGACGGTGGCGGGGCTGCTGGAGGCCTTCCGCACGGCGGCGGCCGCGTTCGACCGTACGGTGCGCGAGGAGGACCTCGACCGCGAGGTCACCCTGCCTTCGTACCCCTGGTCGCCCCCGGAGCCGGTCGTCTGGACCGTCCGTCACGTCCTGTGGCACATCTTCCGTGAGATCGCGCACCACAGCGGCCACGCCGACATCATCCGCGAGGCGCTGGACGGTGCGAGCACCACGGCGAAGATGGCCGAGGCGGCGTCGAAGGGGCAGTAGCGAGCGCACCGCAGGGGCCGGCATGGGCGCCGTGGCGCGGCCGTGCCGGCCCGCGCCGCGTCCCCCTCGCCGGGAACGCGTGCGGGAGGCACGATGGAAGGGAGTGGAGGAAGGAGGCCCGCGCATGGGATCCGCAAAGGGAACGGACGAGTACGACGGGCTGTACTCGCACACCCCCTCGCAGGCCGAGGGCGAACGCGACGAGCCTGCCGCGCGCGGCAGTGCCCTGGAGATGCACCCCGACGTCCCCCGTACCGAACCCTCCCAGGCCGAGGGCGACCGCACGGAGTAGGCGCGGGCGGCTCAGCCGTCGACGCACCTGCATGGTCGCCGGGAAGCCCAGGGCGCGGTGCGCCCCGCAGTCCTGAAGGTCGGGGCAGTCGGTCCGGCTGTTAGTTTCCGGACCATGAACGACGGCGTGTATACGGGCCATGCGGAGAAGGACGCGGCGCTGGACCGCGGATGGCTGCTGGGCCACTTCAAGGACCCGTCCGACCCGCGCCACAGCGAGGCGCTGGAGATCAAGTGGGGCGTCCACCCCCGGGGCGACGAGCGGGCGCAGTGGGTGAGGGGCGAGGAACGCACGGCGCTGCTCGTGCTCATCAGCGGCCGCTTCCGGATGCGGTTCCCCGAGCGCGATGTGCTGCTGGAACGCCAGGGCGACTACGTCGTATGGGGCCGGGGCGTCGACCACTCCTGGTGCGCGGAGGAGGAGTCCGTGGTGCTGACCGTGCGCTGGCCTTCCGTCCCGGGCTACCGGACCGGCTGATCCACCCGGGGGGAAACGGATGCGCACCCGCCGGAACAAATCATGCAAGCATGCTTGCTTGTTTTATGGAGCGCTGGCATGCTCCGGGGCACACCGCCACGCCCCGAGGGGAGCGCACCGTGCCCGACGCAACGGCCCTGACCGCCGCCGTGCTCGACGACATGCGTGAGGAGAGCGACGAACTCGACCTGCTGGTCGCGGGGTTGAGCGCACGCGAGTGGGCCGCGCCGACACCCGCCGAGGGGTGGACCGTCGCCCATCAGATCGCCCACCTCAACTGGACCGACGAGGTCGCCCTGGTCGCCGCCACCGAGCCCGACGCCTTCTCCGCCGAGGTCGAGAAGGCGCTGGCCGCCCCCGAGACCTTCGTCGACGAGGCGGCCGAAGCAGCAGTCACCGCCCTGACGCCCGAAGCGCTGCTCGTGGAGTGGCGGGAGGGGCGGGCCCGGCTCCAGGAGGCGCTCCGTGCGACGCCGGCGGGGACGAAACTGCCCTGGTACGGCCCGCCCATGAGCGTCGCCTCGATGGCGACCGCGCGGCTCATGGAGACCTGGGCACACGGCCAGGACATCGCCGACGCGCTCGGCGTGACCAGGAAGCCCACCGCCCGGCTGCGGCACGTCGCCAGGATCGGCGTACGGGCCCGGGACTACGCCTACTTCGTACGGGGCCTGCAACCGCCCGCCGAGCAGTTCCGGGTGGAACTGCGAGCCGAGGACGGCGGCTTGACCGTGTACGGCCCCGAGGATGCCGCCCAGCGGGTCACCGGGCCGCTCCTCGACTTCTGCCTGCTCGTCACCCGGCGCGCCCACCGGGACGACCTCGCAGTCGAGGCGGTGGGCGCGGACGCCGACCGGTGGCTGGACATCGCGCAGTCCTTCGCGGGCCCGGCCGGAACCGGACGGCCCCCGAAGGCCGGCCGATGACCCGGCCGCTGCGCATCGGCAACGCGTCCGGCTTCTACGGCGACCGCTTCGACGCCGTACGCGACATGCTCACCGACGGCCCGCTGGACGTCCTGACCGGTGACTACCTCGCCGAACTCACCATGCTGATCCTGGGCCGCAGCCGCCTCAAGGACCCGGAGCGCGGATACGCCTCGACCTTCCTGCGGCAGCTGGAGGAGAGCCTCGGGCTCGCCCACGAGCGGGGCGTGAAGATCGTCGCCAACGCCGGGGGGCTGAATCCGGCCGGACTCGCCGACGCCGTACGGGAGCTGGCGGACCGGACCGGCGTACCCGTGCGCGTCGCGCATGTGGAAGGCGACGCCCGCCCCGTGCCCGACGGCTACCTCACCGCCAACGCCTACCTCGGCGGCGGAGGCATCGCGGCCTGTCTGCGCGCCGGGGCCGACATCGTCGTCACCGGCCGGGTCACCGACGCCGCTCTCGTCACCGGACCCGCCGCCGCCCACTTCGGCTGGGGGCCGGGCGCCCACGACGCCCTCGCCGGGGCCGTCGTCGCCGGGCACGTCCTGGAGTGCGGGACCCAGGCCACCGGCGGCAACTACGCCTTCTTCGGTGACCACGACGTCCGCCGGCCGGGATTCCCGCTCGCCGAGATCCACGAGGACGGAAGCAGCGTCATCACCAAGCACGACGGCACGGGCGGCGTCGTCGACATCGGGACCGTCACCGCGCAGCTGCTGTACGAGACCGGCGGAGCCCGCTACGCCGGGCCCGACGTCACCGCCCGACTAGACACGGTGCGGCTGACACAGGACGGGCCCGACCGGGTGCGGATCAGCGGCGTACGCGGCGAGGCGCCGCCCCCCACGCTGAAGGTCGGGCTCAACCGGCTCGGCGGGTGGCGCAACGAGGTCGTCTTCGTGCTGACCGGACTCGACATCGAGGCCAAGTCCCGGCTCGTGCGAGACCAGTTCACCGACGCCCTCGACCGTGCCGGATCGAAGCCCGCCGAGGTGCGGTGGGAGCTCGCCCGCACCGACCGGGCCGACGCCGGCACCGAGGAGACCGCGAGCGCCCTGCTCCGGCTCGTCGTGCGCGACCCGGACGCGGAAGCGGTCGGCCGCGCCGTGTCCGGGGCGGCCGTCGAGCTGGCTCTCGGCAGCTACCCGGGCTTCCATGTGACGGCCCCGCCCGGGAAGGGCGCGCCGTACGGGGTGTTCGAGGCCGCGTACGTACCGGCCGAGGACGTCCCTCATGTCGCCGTACTGCCCGACGGGTCGCGCTCGGTCGTCGCGACGGCCGGCGCGTACAAGGACATCGAGGACGTGGCGGAACCGGAACTGCCCGAACCGCTGCCCGCCGGGCCCACCCGCACCGCGCCCCTCGGCTGCGTGGCGGGCGCCCGCAGCGGCGACAAGGGCGGCGACGCCAACGTCGGGGTGTGGGTCCGCACGGACGAGGCCTGGCGGTGGCTGGCCCACGAGCTGACCGTCGCCCGCTTCCGGCAACTGCTCCCGGAGACCGCCGGGCTCACCGTCGTACGCCATGTCCTGCCCCGTCTGCGGGCCCTCAACTTCGTCGTCCACGGTCTGCTGGGTGAAGGCGTCGCCGCACAGGCGCGCTTCGATCCGCAGGCCAAGGCGGTGGGGGAGTGGCTGCGGTCCCGGCACGTCACCGTCCCCGTGGCGCTCCTGGAAGAACCGGAGGTGAACGCATGACCGTCCTGCCCACCGCGCTCGACACCGCGGGGCCCGAATACGCCGCCCATCGCGAGACCATGCTCGCGAAGCTCGCCGACCTGGAAACCGAGCACGCCAAGGCTCTCGCGGGCGGAGGCGAGAAATACGTGGCGCGCCACCGGAAGCGCGGCAAGCTCCTCGCCCGCGAGCGGATCGAGCTGCTGGTCGACCCGGACACGCCGTTCCTGGAGCTGTCCCCGCTCGCCGCCTGGGGCAGCGACCACGCGGTCGGCGCTTCGCTCGTCACCGGGATCGGGATCGTGTCCGGGGTGGAGTGCCTGATCACCGCCAACGACCCGACCGTACGCGGCGGCGCCTCCAACCCCTGGACCCTGAAGAAGGCCCTGCGCGCCAACGAGATCGCCTTCGCCAACCGGCTGCCCTGCGTCTCCCTGGTGGAGTCCGGCGGCGCCGACCTGCCCTCGCAGAAGGAGATCTTCATCCCCGGCGGGGCACTGTTCCGCGATCTCACCCGGCTGTCCGCCGCCGGGATCCCCACCGTGGCCGTGGTGTTCGGCAACTCGACGGCCGGAGGCGCGTACGTCCCCGGCATGTCCGACCACACCGTGATGATCAAGGAACAGTCCAAGGTCTTCCTCGGCGGCCCGCCCCTGGTGAAGATGGCCACCGGCGAGGAGAGCGACGACGAGTCGCTCGGCGGCGCCGAGATGCACGCCCGCACCTCCGGCCTCGCCGACCACTACGCCCTCGACGAGCACGACGCGCTGCGCCAGGCCCGCCGTATCGTCGCCCGGCTCAACTGGCGCAAGGCACACCCGGACCCGGGCCCCGCCGAGCCGCCGAAGTACGACGAGGACGAGCTGGTCGGGATCGTCCCCGGGGACCTCAAGACCCCCTTCGACCCGCGCGAGGTCATCGCCCGGCTCGTCGACGGCTCGGACTTCGACGCCTTCAAACCGCTCTACGGAACCAGCCTGGTCACCGGCTGGGCGCGCCTGCACGGCTACCCCGTCGGCATCCTCGCCAACGCCCAGGGCGTGCTGTTCAGCGAGGAGTCGCAGAAGGCCGCCCAGTTCATCCAGCTCGCCAACCAGCGCGACATCCCGCTGCTGTTCCTGCACAACACCACCGGCTACATGGTCGGCAAGGAGTACGAGCAGGGCGGCATCATCAAGCACGGCGCGATGATGATCAACGCGGTGTCCAACTCCCGGGTCCCCCATCTGTCCGTGCTGATGGGCGCCTCCTACGGCGCCGGCCACTACGGCATGTGCGGACGGGCCTACGACCCCCGCTTCCTCTTCGCCTGGCCCAGCAGCAAGTCCGCCGTCATGGGACCCCAGCAGCTCGCCGGCGTCCTCTCGATCGTCGCCCGCGCCTCCTCCGCCGCGAAGGGGCTGCCCTACGACGACGAGGCCGACGCCGGTCTGCGCGCCATGGTGGAACAGCAGATCGAGTCCGAGTCGCTGCCGATGTTCCTTTCCGGGCGGCTGTACGACGACGGGGTCATCGACCCGCGCGACACCAGGACCGTCCTCGGGATGTGCCTGTCAGCGATCCATACGGCACCGGTCGAAGGCGCGCGCGGCTTCGGCGTCTTCCGGATGTGAGGCATCGGATGATCACCGCACTGCTTGTCGCCAACCGGGGCGAGATCGCCTGCCGGATCTTCCGCACCTGCCGTGAGCTGGGCATCTCCACCGTCGCCGTGTACTCCGACGCGGATGCCGACGCCCTGCACGTAAGGGAGGCCGACACCGCCGTACGCCTGCCGGGGGCCGCGCCCGCCGATACGTATCTCCGGGGCGACCTCGTCGTCGCCGCCGCCCTCGCGGCCGGCGCCGACGCCGTGCACCCGGGGTACGGCTTCCTCTCGGAGAACGCCGGGTTCGCCCGGGCCGTGCAGGACGCGGGCCTCGTCTGGGTGGGGCCCCCGGTCAAGGCCATCGAGCTGATGGCGTCCAAGACCCGGGCCAAGGAGCTGATGGCCGCCGCCGAGGTGCCCCTGCTCGCCCCGGTCGATCCGGGCAGCGCCACGGCCGCCGATCTGCCCCTGCTGCTGAAGGCGGCGGCGGGCGGCGGCGGGCGCGGGATGCGGATCGTACGGGAACTCGAAGCGCTGCGGCAGGAGCTGACCGCGGCCTCCGCCGAAGCGGCCGGGGCCTTCGGGGACGGCGAGGTCTTCGCCGAGCCGTACGTCGAAGGAGGCCGGCACGTCGAGGTCCAGGTCATGGCGGACGGGCAGGGCACGGTGTGGGCGCTCGGCACCCGCGACTGCTCGCTCCAGCGCCGCCACCAGAAGGTCATCGAGGAAGCTCCCGCGCCGGGTCTCGACGACGGGCTGCGCCGGCGGCTGCACGACGCGGCCGTCGCCGCGGCACAGGCGGTGGGCTACCGGGGCGCGGGGACCGTCGAGTTCCTCGTATCGGCCGAAGGGCGCCCCTGCTTCCTGGAGATGAACACCCGGCTCCAGGTCGAACACCCCGTCACGGAGGCGGTGTTCGGGCTCGACCTCGTCGCCCTGCAACTGCGGATCGCCGAAGGCTGCCCCCTGCCCGCCGCCGCACCCCCGGAGCCGTCCGGACACGCCGTCGAGGCCCGGCTGTACGCCGAGGACCCGGCCCGGGACTGGCAGCCGCAGACCGGAGCACTGCTCACGCTCGATGTGCCCGAAGAGCCCGGTATCCGCCTCGACACCGGATACACCGGCGGCGACACCATCGGGGTGCACTACGACCCGATGCTCGCCAAGGTCATCGCACACGCCCCCACCCGCACCGAGGCCGTCCGCCTCCTCGCCCGCGCCCTGGAACGCGCCCGCATCCACGGCCCTGTCACCAACAGGGAGCTGCTCGTACGCTCCCTGCGCCACCCGGACTTCGCCGGGGGGCGCCTCGACACCGGCTTCTACGACCGGCACCTGGCCGCTCTGACGGCGACCGGGAATCCCGGCGAGGGTGAACAGCCCGGCGCGCAGGGGAACTCGCTCGGCGACATCGAAACCGCC
>NZ_JBHWZS010000004.1:0-84804 GCF_042728155.1 Streptomyces sp. NPDC060209 | reverse complement strand
CGACCTCACCGGTCGGGGCCCGCGCTCGTTTCGGGCATATACGCCCCCGGTATCCTGCGGGTGTCCACCACCCGAAGCCGAAGGGCAATTCCGTGAGCGTCCACCACCCGGCCGCCGTCGTCGTCCTCGCAGCGGGTGAGGGCACCCGCATGAAGTCGAAGACACCCAAGGTCCTGCACGAGATCTCCGGGCGCTCGCTCGTCGGACATGTCGTCGCCGCCTCCCGTGAGCTCGACCCCCAGCACCTCGTCGTGGTCGTCGGCCACGCCAGCGAGCAGGTCACCGCGCACCTCTCCGCCGGGGACACCCCCGTGCGCACCGCATTCCAGGCCGAGCAGAACGGCACCGGGCACGCGGTCCGTATGGGCCTCGAGGAGCTCGGCGGCACCGTCGACGGCACCGTCATCGTCGTCTGCGGTGACACCCCGCTGCTCTCCGGCGAGACGCTCTCCGCGCTCGCCACGACGCACGCCGCCGACGCGAACGCCGTCACCGTGCTCACCGCCGAGGTCCCGGACTCGACCGGCTACGGCCGGATCGTCCGCGACGCGGCCACCGGGGCGGTCACGGAGATCGTCGAGCACAAGGACGCCACCGAGGCGCAGCGCGCGATCCGGGAGATCAACTCCGGGGTCTTCGCCTTCGACGGCCGCCTGCTGACCGACGCCCTGGGCAAGGTGCGTACGGACAACAGCCAGGGCGAGGAGTACCTCACCGACGTGCTGTCGATCCTGCGTGAGGCCGGGCACCGCGTGGGGGCTTCGGTGGCGGGCGACCACCGGGAGATCCTCGGCATCAACAACCGGCTCCAGCTGGCGGAGGCCAGGCGGCTGCTCAACGAGCGGCTCCTGGAGCGCGCGATGCTGGCGGGCGTGACGGTCGTGGACCCGGCGTCCACGCTGATCGACGCGACGGTGACGTACGAGCGCGACGCGATCGTGCACCCGGGCACGCAGCTGCTGGGTGCGACCCACCTGGCCGAGGACGCCGAGGTGGGTCCGAACTCGCGGCTGAAGGACACGGTCGTGCACGCGGGTGCGCGGGTGGACAACACGGTCGCGGACGGTGCCGAGGTGGGCCCGGGGGCGACGGTCGGTCCGTTCGCGTATCTGCGGCCGGGTACGCGGATGGGCGCGAAGTCCAAGGCGGGTACGTACGTCGAGATGAAGAACGCGACGATCGGCGAGGGCACGAAGGTGCCGCACCTGAGTTACGTCGGTGACGCGACGATCGGTGACCACACCAACATCGGTGCGGCCAGCGTGTTCGTGAACTACGACGGTGTGGCCAAGCACCACACCACGATCGGGTCCCACTGCCGGACCGGGTCGGACAATATGTTTGTGGCGCCCGTCACGGTCGGGGACGGCGTTTACACCGCGGCCGGTTCGGTCATCACCAAGGACGTACCGTCCGGTTCACTGGCCGTGGCCCGGGGCCAGCAGCGGAATATCCAGGGCTGGGTCGCCCGGAAGCGGCCCGGGAGCGCGGCGGCTCAGGCGGCTCAGGCGGCAACGCAGGAGTCCGACGGCGAAAGCTGACCGGAAACAGGTGCGCCAAAGGCGGCGTACCGTGATAGATGCTCACCCATTTCGGCTGGCTCGTCGCACATTTCGGGACTCATGCGCGCGGTGCCAGATACACGTCTGAGGAGACTGTGCTGTGACCGGGATCAAGACGACCGGCGAGAAGAAACTGATGTTCTTCTCCGGCCGCGCCCACCCCGAGCTGGCCGAGGAGGTCGCGCATCAACTGGGTGTCGGCCTCGTGCCGACGAAGGCCTTCGATTTCGCCAACGGTGAGATCTACGTACGTTTCCAGGAGTCCGCCCGTGGCGCCGACTGCTTCCTGATCCAGAGCCACACGGCTCCGATCAACAAGTGGATCATGGAGCAGCTCATCATGCTGGACGCGCTGAAGCGCGCGTCCGCCCGTTCCATCACGGTGATCGTGCCGTTCTACGGCTACGCGCGCCAGGACAAGAAGCACCGTGGCCGCGAGCCGATCTCGGCGCGCATGGTCGCGGACCTGATGAAGACGGCGGGTGCGGACCGCATCCTCACCGTCGATCTGCACACGGACCAGATCCAGGGCTTCTTCGACGGCCCGGTGGACCACCTGTTCGCGCTGCCGATCCTGGCCGACTACGTCGGTGCGAAGGTGGACCGGTCGAAGCTGACGATCGTGTCGCCGGACGCCGGCCGTGTGCGTGTGGCCGACCGCTGGTGCGACCGTCTGGACGCGCCGCTGGCGATCGTCCACAAGCGCCGCGACAAGGACGTGCCCAACCAGGTCAGCGTCCACGAGGTCGTCGGTAACGTCGAGGGCCGGGTCTGCGTCCTGGTCGACGACATGATCGACACGGGTGGCACGATCTGCGCCGCCGCCGACGCCCTGTTCGCGCACGGCGCCGAGGACGTCATAGTGACCGCCACGCACGGTGTGCTGTCCGGTCCGGCCGCGGACCGTCTGAAGAACTCGAAGGTCAGCGAGTTCGTCTTCACGGACACCCTGCCGACGCCGGGCGAGCTGGAGATCGACAAGATCACGGTTCTCTCGATCGCGCCGACCATCGCGCGTGCGGTGCGTGAGGTCTTCGAGGACGGTTCGGTGACGAGCCTCTTCGAGGAGCAGGCGTGATCGCCTCCGGGTGACCGTTTCCGGAGGGTGACCTCCGGATGGCCACCTCCGGGTGATCGACTTTGGGTGCGGCCTCCCCGCCGGGTAGACTCAGTGAGTTGCTCGGCGAGGGAGGCCGTTCTCATGCGTGGTCATGGGGTCGGCGGTCCGTTATCGACGCGCTCTTCGTAGCAGGCCTGTCGTGGGCCGGGTGACCAACGGTTTTTCGACACCTTACGAGGAGTGCAGCATGGCTGAGATCAAGCTCGACGCAACGGTCCGTACGGAGTTCGGCAAGGGCGCTGCCCGTCGTACCCGTCGCGCCAACCTGGTTCCCGGGGTCGTCTACGGCCACGGTGCTGAGCCGGTTCACATCAACCTGCCGGGCCACGAGCTGCTTCTCGCTCTGCGTACCGCCAACGTCCTCATCGGTCTCGAGATCGACGGCAAGGACGCCCTGGTGATCCCGAAGGCCGTGCAGCGCAACGCCATCAAGGGCAACATCGAGCACGTCGACCTCCTCACCGTGAAGCGCGGCGAGAAGGTCGAGGTCGAGATCGCGGTGCACGTCGAGGGCGAGCTGGCCCCGGGCGGCAACCTCCTCGAGTACGTGCAGAACACGCTGCTCGTCGAGGCCGAGGCCACCCACATCCCCGAGTCCGTCACGGTCTCGATCGCCGGTCTGGACGCCGGTGACTCGATCCTGGCCAAGAACATCCCGCTGCCCAAGGGCTCCGTGCTCGCCGGTGACGAGGACGCCGTCGTGCTCCAGGTCGTCGCCGCGCAGGTCGAGGAGGCCCCCGCCGAGGAGGCTTCGACCGAGGCCTGATCCTCGCCCCACCTGCTTCACTGACGGGGTGGCGGTTCCCTTCCGGGGATCCGCCGCCCCGTTTCCCTGTCACCACTGGTCCGTATGCGAGGAGACCGAGCGCAGATGTCCGACGTCACCGACCCCTGGCTGATCGTTGGCCTCGGCAATCCCGGCCCCGATTATGAGGCGAACCGGCACAATGTGGGCTTCATGGTCGCCGATCTGCTGGCGGAACGGATCGGCGGGAAGTTCAAGCGGGCGCAGAAGGCGCAGGCGCAGGTGCTGGAGGGGCGGATCGGTCCGCCGGGACCGCTGAGCCGTCGTGTGGTGCTGGCGAAGCCGATGTCGTACATGAATCTGTCGGGCGGCCCGGTCACGGCGCTGCGCGATTTCTACAAGGTGCCCACGGATCACATCGTGGCGGTCCATGACGAGCTGGACATCGATTTCGGCATGCTGCGGCTGAAGCTGGGCGGCGGCGACAACGGGCACAACGGGCTGAAGTCGATGACGAAGGCGATGGGTCCGGATTACCACCGGGTGCGGTTCGGGATCGGCCGGCCGCCGGGGCGGATGCAGGTCGCCGATTTCGTGCTCAAGGATTTCTCGTCGGCGGAGCGCAAGGAGCTCGCGTATCTGGTCGACCGGTCGGCGGATGCGGTGGAGTCGTTGTTGGAGGAGGGCCTGGAGCGGGCTCAGTCCGCGTACAACTCCTGACATTCCTGCCGCTTGTCGGATGTTTTTCGGCCACAGGTTGACCGACGGCAGGGCTCTGCCCAAGGATCGGCCCCCATGAAGCGGAGTTCCTCCCACCGGCTGCTGACCCATGGCCGTACGTTCGCCGCGGGCTGCGTCGTCCTGTTGCTGCTGTTCGCGGGTGTGTGGGCGTCGTGGGACAACGCGCACCACATCGTTCTGGCGAAGGGCCGTGAGCACGGGACGATGGCGGTGACGGCGTGCGGTGAGGACGCGTGCACGGGGTCGTTCTCGCCGGACGCCGATTCGCGGAAGCGGGCCTCGGTGACGATCGAGCGGTCCGTCGCGGCGCGGAAGGGGGATCGTTTCCCCGTCGTGGTGAAGCCCGGGTCCGGGGAAGTGGTGCGTACCGGGACTCCGGGCTTTCTGCATTCGTGGGTGCCGCTGGGTGGTGCGCTGGTGCTGGCCGCCACGGTGATCGGTGGCGGTATGCGGCTGACGCGGACGGCTTGGGGGACGGGTATCGCGGGTGCGGTCCTGTTGACGGCGACGTTCGTCGCCCTCTGACAGGGCCGCACCCGCTCAGTTCTCCCGCGTGCGGGTCAGCCTGTGTTGCGGAGGCCAGCGGCGACACCGTTGACGGTGAGCAGCAGGGCCCGGGCGAGCAGCGGGTCGGCCTCTTCGCCGCGTTCGGCGGCCTGGCGCTGGCGGGCGAGCAGGGACACCTGGAGGTAGGAGATCGGGTCCAGGTAGGCGTCGCGGATGGCGAAGGTCTGCTGGAGCACCGGGCTGGTGCCGAGGAGTTCCTTGCCGCCGGTGACCTTGAGGACTTCCTGCACGGTGAGCTCGTGCTCGGCCTGGATGACGTCGAAGACGTGCTTGAGCTCGTCGGGGACGAGCGTGTCGACGTAGTGCCTGGCGATGCGCAGGTCCGTCTTGGCGAGGGTCATCTCGACGTTGGAGAGGAAGTTCTGGAAGAAGTGCCACTGTTCGTGCATTTCGTCCAGGACGGTGTCGAGGCCGGCTTCGCGCAGTGCCTTGAGGCCGGAGCCGACGCCGAACCAGCCGGGGACGATCTGGCGTGACTGGGTCCAGCCGAAGACCCACGGGATGGCGCGCAGGCCGTCGAGCGAGACGCCCGAGCCGGGGCGGCGGGAGGGCCGCGAGCCCAGGTGCAGGTCGGCGAGCTGGTCCACCGGGGTGGAGGCGAGGAAGTACGTCGGCAGGTCGGGGTCCTCGACCAGCTTGCGGTAGGCCGCGTGGGCGGCGTCCGAGACGGTGTCCATGGCCGCGTCCCAGCGGGCCAGCGCTTCGTCGGACTGGCGGGGTGCGGTGTGGAGTGCGGAGGCCTGGAGGGTGGCCGCGACGGTCAGTTCCAGGTTCTCGCGGGCGAGGGCGGGGATGAGGTACTTGTCGGAGATGACCTCGCCCTGTTCGGTCACCTTGATCTCGCCCTCGAGGGTGCCCCAGGGCTGCGCGAGGATCGCGTCGTGCGAGGGGCCGCCGCCGCGGCCGACGGTGCCGCCGCGGCCGTGGAAGAGGCGCAGGCGTACGCCGTAGCGGTGGGCTACGTCGCGGAGCCGGCGCTGGGCGCGGTGGATCTCCCACTGGGAGGTGGTGATGCCGCCGAACTTGGAGGAGTCGGAGTAGCCGAGCATGACCTCCTGGACGTCGCCGCGGAGCGAGACGAGGCGGCGGTAGGAGGGGTCGGCGAGCATCTCGTCGAGGATGACGTCGGCGGCCTTGAGCTCGTCGGTGGTCTCCAGGAGCGGCACGATGCCGATCTTGGCCCAGCCGCCGTGGAGGTCGATGAGTCCGGCCTCACGGGCGAGGACGGCGGCGGCGAAGACGTCGTCGGCGCCCTGGCACATCGAGATGATGTAGGACTCGATGACTTCGGGGCCGAAGCGCTCGAAGGCCTGCTTGATGGTGTGGAAGACGCCGAGGGTCTTCTCGCCGGCGGCGTCGAGCGGGGCCGGGGTGGGTGCGAGGGGGCGGCGGGAGCGGAGCTCCTTGGCGAGGAGCTTCTGCCGGTAGTCGCGGGGCATGTCGGCGTAGCGCCAGGATTCCTCGCCGAGCCGGTCGAAGAGCTGGCCGAGGGCGTGGTGGTGGGCGTCGGCGTGTTCGCGGACGTCCATGGTGGCGAGCTGGAGGCCGAAGGCGGACAGCGTGCGGATGGTGCGGTCCATGCGGCCGTCGGCGAAGAGTCCGCCGCGGTGCTCGCGCAGGGAGGTCTGGATGAGCGCGAGGTCGGCGATGAGTTCGGCGGTGCCGAGGTAGTCGCAGCCGGGGCGGTGGGGGGTGCCGGTGGCGAGTCGCTCGCGGGTGTTGACGAGCTTCTGCCGGATGCAGGTGGCCTTGAGGCGGTAGGGCTCCTCGGCGTTCAGCCGCTTGTAGCGGGGGCTGATCTCGGGGAGTCGCTCCAGGTCGGTCTGGAGCGAGGTGAGGAGCTCGTCGGTGACTCCGGTGTAGCGGATGGAGTTGGAGAGCAGTCCGCGCAGCTGGTCGACGAGTTCGAGGGCGTCGGTGATGCCGTGCTCGTGCTGGAGGATGAGCACGTCCCAGGTGACGGTGGGCGTGACGTTCGGGTTGCCGTCGCGGTCGCCTCCGATCCAGGTGCCGAAGGTGAGCGGGCGGGTGCCGGCGGGCAGTTCGACGCCGACGCGCTCCAGCTCTGCGGCCAGGTCCTCCAGGACGTCGCCCACCGCGTTGGCGTGGAGTTCGTCGAGGTAGTAGATGGCGTTGCGGGCCTCGTCGGCGGGCTCCGGGCGGACCACGCGGAGTTCGTCGGTCTGCCAGATGAGGTCGATGTTCTCGGCCAGCCGGATGTCCTGGCGCCGGCGGTCGGCCTCGATGACCGGGGTGTCGAGGAGCTCGGCGATGCGGCGGAGCTTGTTGAGCACGGAGCGCCGTGCGGCCTCGGTGGGGTGTGCGGTGAAGACGGGCCGGACGTTGAGGTTCTTGACCGTCTCGCGCAGGTGTTCGGGGTCGGCGTCCTTGAGGCGGTCGGCGGTGCGGGCGAGGAGCCCGCCCTCGGCTGACCGGCGGTCGCGCATCTCGTGGGCGCGGTGGACCTGCTCGGTGACGTTGGCGAGGTGGAAGTAGGTGGAGAAGGCGCGCACGAGCTGTGCGGCGGTCTCCAGGTCCGTGTCGCCAAGGAGCTCGGCTGCTGCCTCGCCGTCGGTGCGGGTCAGGGCGCGGACGCGTTCGACGAGGTCGAGGAGGTCCTGGCCCTCCTGTCGTACGAGGGTCTCGCCCAGCAGGTCTCCGAGGCGGCGGATGTCGGCCCGCAGTTCGGTGTTGGCGGCAGGGGTCTGGTCGGCACTGCTCACAGTGTGCGGCTCCTTGCAGTGGTTGAGCACGTCTGTCAGGGGGGCCGGGGCGCTCGCGGTGCTGACGGGTCACCCCGGATATGCAGAGTGCGGACCGCGCTGTCCGACGCACCCAGGATAGGTGTCCGGGGGTCCGGCGTGCTCGCTGCCCTGCGGGGCGGTCCGGATCCGGGGTAGACGAAGGGTGAGGGGGCTCGCCGCACAAGGGATGCCGCGGCGGCGGTCTCGTGTCGTGCGCCTCTTCGCTGCAATACTTACGTTGCCGTAGGTTACGGAAGCGTAGCCCGCTCATACCGTCATATTTCCTCACCTCACGGGGGACTCCCCAATGCCCACCAGCCCCGATGTGATCGACGACGGCCTGCCTCCGGCGGCAGGCGACCCCGCACTCCCCTCCGCCACGCTCGGCGGCGACAAGAAGCGTTCGGTCGAACAGATCGCGCTGCTGCTGTTCATCGTGGTGCCGTTCGCGGCCCTGGTCGCGGCGGTGCCGCTGGCCTGGGGCCGTGGTGTCAGCTGGCTCGATCTGGGGCTGCTGGTGGTCATGTACTACTGGGGCTGCCACGGCGTGACGATCGGATTCCACCGCTACTTCACGCACGGCTCGTTCAAGGCGAAGCGCCCGCTCCGCATCGCCCTGGCCGTCGCGGGCTCGATGGCGGTGGAGGGTCCGCTGGTGCGCTGGGTGGCCGACCACCGCAAGCACCACCGGTTCTCCGACGCCGAGGGCGACCCGCATTCGCCGTGGCGGTTCGGTGAGAATCTGCCGGCACTCCTGAAGGGCCTGTGGTGGGCCCACATCGGCTGGATGTTCAACGAGGAGCAGACACCTCAGCAGAAGTACGCTCCCGACCTGGTCAGGGACCCGGCGCTCCGCGGGATCTCGCGTCACTTCCTCAGCTTCACGATCCTCTCACTGGCGATCCCGCCGCTGGTCGGCGGCCTGGTCACCATGTCGTGGTGGGGTGCGTTCACCGCCTTCTTCTGGGGTTCGCTGGTGCGTGTCGCACTGCTCCACCACGTGACGTGGTCGATCAACTCCATCTGTCACGCGGTCGGCAAGCGACCCTTCAAGTCCCGTGACAGGTCCGGGAACGTGTGGTGGCTGGCGGTGCTCTCGTGCGGTGAGTCCTGGCACAACCTGCACCACGCGGACCCGACGAGCGCACGGCACGGGGTGCTGAGGGGGCAGATCGACTCCAGCGCCCGGCTGATCCGCTGGTTCGAGAAGCTGGGCTGGGCACACGACGTGCGGTGGCCCGATGCCTCGCGTATCGCCTCCCGGCGCAAGCCCGCGGCCGCCGACCCGGCATGATTGACGACGTGGCGACCGACGGAAGCACCAGCGGTGAGAAGAGCACGCCTGCCCCCACGCGACGGGCCCGGCGGGTCCGGATGACGGGTAAGGAGCGCCGCGAGCAACTCCTGGACATCGGCCGCGCCCTGTTCGCCGACAAGGGCTTCGAGGGCACCTCGGTGGAGGAGATCGCGGCGCGCGCCGGGGTCTCCAAGCCGGTGGTGTACGAGCACTTCGGCGGCAAGGAGGGCCTGTACGCCGTCGTGGTCGACCGCGAGATGCGCCAGTTGCTGGACCTGGTGACGGGGGCGCTCACTGCGGGGCATCCGCGTGAACTGCTGGAGCAGGCGGCGTTCGCACTGCTCGACTACATCGAGACGTACACGGACGGTTTCCGGATCCTGGTCCGTGACTCCCCGGTCGCGCAGTCCACGGGCACCTTCGCGTCACTGATCAGCGACATCGCGACGCAGGTCGAGGACATCCTGGGCCTGGAGTTCAAGGCCCGGGGCTTCGACCCGAAGCTGGCACCGCTGTACGCCCAGGCCCTGGTCGGGATGGTGGCGCTGACCGGCCAGTGGTGGCTGGACGTGCGGAAGCCGAAGAAGGCCGAGGTCGCCGCCCACCTGGTGAATCTGGCGTGGCACGGGCTGGAGAACCTGGAGTCGAAGCCGCGGCTGATAGGGCACCGGAAGAGCTGATCCCGCCGGGCAGCGCGTGATCACTCATTGTGATCACGCCTGCTGGTTCCCAGCCGTAGTGTGGTCGGCAGGGCACAGAATCCCGTCCATGGGAGGAACCATGACCGCCGAGCCGATCACAGGGCACAGCAGCCGCTGGCCGGTGCCCCCGCAGGACGGATACACCGTGGACGACCTGTTCACACTGCCTGATCTCCCGCCGCATACGGAATTGCTCGACGGGAGCCTGATCTTTGTGAGTCCGCGGCGACGTTTCCATTCCAAGACCATCGACCTGCTGATGAATGGCCTTCGCAGCAGTGTTCCGGCGGACCTGAAGGTCGAGCGCGAGATGACCGTGGTGCTGGACCGGCGAAACGGCCCGGAACCTGACGTGTCCATTGTTCGCGCCGCAGCCGCCGTCGGTCTGGAGCAAACTCATTTCCGGGCCGCTGATGTCCTCCTCGCCGTCGAGATGGTCTCCCCCGACTCCGAGGCCCGCGACCGCGAGACGAAGCCGCACAAGTACGGGACCGCCGGTATCGATCACTTCTGGCTGGTCGAGATGACCGGCACCGACCAGCACCCGGTGGTGCGGGTCTACGAGCTGGATCCGGTGACGAAGGCGTACGCGCTGACCGGGATCCATCACGACCGGCTCAAGACGGGCGTGCCCTTCTCCGTCGACATCGACATCTCGGCGGAGGCCCTCGCCGCGCTGTGACGGCCGGGCCGCCATGGTCACCCGGCGGTGCGGGTGACGGCGAAGATCCGGCGGAACGGGAAGACCGTGCCGTGCGGGCCCGCCGGGTAGGCGGTGCGCAGCATGTCGCGGTATTCGCCGAGGAAGGCGTCCCGGGCCTCGGGGTCGTCGGCGAGGGCGTCGAGGAGGGGGCGCAGGCCGGTGCCCTTGACCCAGTCGAGTACGGGGTCCTCGCCCTGGAGCAGGTGCAGGTAGGTGGTCTCCCAGACGTCGGTGGTGCGCCCGGACGCCGTGAGGTGCTCCAGGTAGTCCGTCGGGGTGTGTACGGCGTCGCCGTGACGCAGGAGGCCGCCGAGGCGGTCGCTCCAGCGGGGGGATCCGGCCAGTTCGCGCATGAGGGTGTGGCTGGGGGCGTCGAAGTTGCCGGGGACCTGGAAGGCGAGGGTGCCGCCGGGAGCGAGGGCTTCCAGCCAGTGGGGGAAGCGGGCGGTGTGGCCGGGGACCCACTGGAGGAGGGCGTTGGAGACGATGAGGTCGTACGTCTCGGTGGGCTCCCAGGTGCCGGCGTCGGCTTCGGCGAAGTCGAGGAGGGGTCCGGCGTGGGTGCGGGCGCGTTCGAGCATCTGGGGGGAGCTGTCGTAGCCGGTGATCCGGGCTCCGGGCCAGCGTTCCGCGAGGAGGGCGGTGACGTTGCCCGCGCCGCAGCCGAGGTCGGCGATCCGGGGTGCCGGTTCGTGCGGCAGGGGCCCGATCCGCGCCAGGAGGTCGTGGAAGGGGCGGGTGCGGTGGTCCGCGTGGCGGAGGTACTGCTGCGGGTCCCAGGTCGGTGCGGTCATGAGGTCAGGATCACCAAGAAAATCTCTTGATGTCAAGACACTTGAATTCAAGAGACTTCATGTCGAGGGACCCTCTACACTGATCGACATGGAGGACGAGGTCGACCGACTGGTCGCTGCATGGCGCCGCGAGCGCCCCGACCTCGACGTGGAACCACTCGAGGTCCTGAGCCGCGTCTCCCGGCTGGCCAGGCATCTGGACCGGGCCCGCAGGATCGCCTTCGCGGAGCACCAGCTGGAGCCCTGGGAATTCGACGTCCTGACGTCCCTGCGCCGCGCCGGCGCCCCGTATCAGCTCTCCCCCGGCCAGCTGCTCACCCAGACACTGGTCACCTCGGGCACGATGACGAACCGCATCGACCGGCTGACCAAGAAGAACCTGGTGGAGCGGCTGCCCGACCCGAGCGACCGCCGCGGGGTCCTGGTCAGGCTGACCGACCGGGGCCGCGACAAGGCCGACCAGTCGCTGGCCGGGCTGCTCGACCAGGAGCGAGCCATCCTGGGCGAGCTCTCCCGCCACCAGCGGTCCGAACTGGCGGGGCTGCTACGCCAGTTGACCGCCCCGTTCGACAACATCCCCGGTTAGCGCGGCCGGGCCCACCCCGGCCCGCCGGGCCAGCGCGACGGCCGCCAGGGTCGAGTGCACGCCCAGCTTCCCCAGCACGTTCTGCATGTGCGTACGCACCGTGTGCGGGGACAGGAAGAGCCGCTCCGCGACCGCCTTGCGGCCCAGGCCCGCCACCATGCAGCGCAGCACCTCGCGCTCGCGCGGCGTCAGCGACTCGACCAGCTGCTCGCTCTCGGTGCGGTGCTTGCGGGCCGCCGTCAGCTCGCGCAGGACACCGGTCAGCAGGGCCGCAGGCAGATGCGTCTCGTCGCGCAGCACGCCCCGTATGACCGTCAGCAGCCGTTGCAGGGAACAGTCCTTGGCGACCCAGCCCGAGGCACCCGCCTGCAGTGCCGTCGCGGCCCGGCGCGGGTCGTCCCTCTCCGCGAGGACCACCGTGCGGATGTGGGGCTGCCCCGAACGCACCCCGGCCACCAGTGAGATGCCGTCCACCGGGCCACCCGCGTTTCCGCCGCCGGGTGCGCCGTCCGGTGCGCCGCGCGGCGCGGGAACAGTGCGTGCGCCACCTGTGGCGAGGACGCCCAGGTCGGCGTCGACCAGCATCACGTCGTATCGGCGCCCCTCGGCGGCCGCACGCTCCAGACAGCGCAGCGCGGCGGGACCACTGCCCGCCGCGGACACGTCGACGTCCGGTTCGGCCGCGAGAGCCGCCGCGAGGGACTCGGCAAAGATGCGGTGGTCGTCGACCACCAGAACCCGGATACGAGCCACAGACACCCCCATGCTGTGTGAGCTCCTGGGGCGCCCCGTTCATGGCCGGCCCCGACGGGGACGGACCGCGGCGGACACGACACCCGGAGCGCTTCGGTGAGCCGCCGGCGCACGGCCGCCGCCGTGTGCCGGCCGCCACCCGCCCCGGGCGTCGTATCCGACTGTCTCGTCCCCTGAAACGGCACCGGCCCCCACCGGTGCTGAGCATCAGCGTACGGCGGGCGGTGGGCGGCGGAAGGCGATTGACAGAACTGACCACCCAAGGTGTTTAGGGTGTTGTTCATGTTCCGTCTTGAGACCGAAGTGGACAGGGAACGTCGTATTCTGCTGGGCCGTCGGCTGCACGACGACAACTGGGGCGGATCACCGGAGCTGCGCGCCCTGCATTCCACCTCCGCCGAGCACGAAGTCCCGCTGGAGGTCTGGCTCCTGGACGACGCGGGAGGGCTGGCCGGAGGGCTGAGCGGGCGGACCTGGGCCTACTGGCTCCATGTGGACCTGCTCTGGGTCGACGACCCCCACCGGGGCCTCGGCCTCGGCTCGCGACTGCTCGCCGAGGCGGAACGCCTCGCCCGCGACGACCGGGCCTGTACCCGCTCCCGGCTCGAGACCTGGGACTTCCAGGCCCCGGACTTCTACCGGAAGCAGGGGTACGAGGTGGTCGGCGAGGTCGAGGACTACCCGCCCGGCGTCGCGGAGTTCATCCTGGTCAAGCAGCTGGAGCGATCCTCCGGCCCCCCTCCGAGGGAACCGCGGGGAAGACTCCTGGGGCGGCGTGACCGGCCGCGGTGAACGCCTCCTTGACGGCCTTGGCGACGGTGTCCGCCATCGCTTCCTCCACCAGCACGATCGCCGAGCCGCCGAAGCCGCCCCCGGTCATCCTGGCCCCGAGCGCCCCGGCGGCGCCGGCCGTGGAGACCACGAGGTCCAGCTCCGGGCAGGAGACCCGCAGATCGTCGCGGAGCGAGATGTGGCCCTCGTCGAGGACCGGGCCCGCGGCGCGCACATCGCCCGCGTCGAGCAGCGCGATGACCTGCTCCACCCGGTGGTTGTCGCTCACCACATGGCGGACGTAGCGCACGACCGACTCGTCCTCGCCGGCCGCGGCGAGGGTCTCCAGTGCTGCGTCCAGGCCCTCGTACGGAAGGTCGCGCAGGGTGCCGATGCCGAGCGCCCGGGCTCCCGCCTCGCAGCCTGCCCGGCGCTCCGCGTAGGCGCCGTCGCCCAGGGCGTGCTTGACCCGGGTGTCGACGACGAGCAGCTGGAGCCCGTGTGCGGCCAGGTCGAAGGGGACCTGGCGCTGGGTGAGGTCGCGGGTGTCGAGGTACAGCGCGTGGCCCTCGGTGCAGCACGCCGAGGCCATCTGGTCCATGACACCGCAGGGCACGCCGACGAACGCGTTCTCGGCACGCTGGCCGAGCACAGCGATCTCCGGGGCGCTCAGGCCCAGCTGGAAGAGGTCGTTCAGGGCGAGCGCGGTGACGACTTCCAGGGCGGCCGATGAGGAGAGTCCGGCGCCCACGGGGACGGTGGAGGTGAGCTGGATGTCCGCGCCGGTGACCGGGTGGCCGGCGTCGCGGAGCGCCCAGACGACGCCGGCCGGGTAGGCGGCCCAGCCGTGGCCGGAGTGCGGGGCCAGCTCGTCGACGCGCAGCGAGACGACCCCGCCCGGCACGTCGGTGGAGTGCAGGCGCAGCTGTCCGTCGGTGCGG
This sequence comes from Streptomyces sp. NPDC060209, assembly GCF_042728155.1. Taxonomy (NCBI): domain Bacteria; kingdom Bacillati; phylum Actinomycetota; class Actinomycetes; order Kitasatosporales; family Streptomycetaceae; genus Streptomyces; species Streptomyces sp. NPDC060209. Next base: position 70,779 of record NZ_JBHWZS010000004.1, on the reverse strand, counting down.
CGGGCGACGGCCGCGCGGGCGGTGTGCGGGAGGGCGAGCGGCATGACGAAGCCGTCGTTGAAGTCGGTGTACTCACCGATCAGGTTCACTCGTCCGGGTGCTGCCCAGATCCCTTCGGGGGCGGTCCCGTACAGCTCGGTGAAGGAGGCGGTCAGCTCGGCGTTGTCGGTCATGATGCGGTGGGCTCCTCTCGGCGGGCGAACGTCCACGCGTCGGCGACGATGGCGGCCAGGTCCGCGCGCGACGGCTGCCAGCCGAGCCGCTCCCTGGCGGTGGCGGCGGAGGCGACGAGCACGGCCGGGTCTCCGCCGCGCCGGGGTGCGGCGGTCTCGGGGACCGGGTGGCCGGTGACCTGGCGGACGGTCTCGATGACTTCGCGTACGGAGAAGCCGTTGCCGTTGCCGAGGTTGCAGATGAGGTGCTCGCCCGCGGTGGCCGCGTCCAGGGCCAGCAGGTGGGCCTCGGCGAGGTCGGCGACGTGGATGTAGTCGCGTACGCAGGTGCCGTCCGGTGTCGGGTAGTCGTCGCCGTAGACGGAGATCGACTCACGCTGTCCGAGGGCGACCTGGAGGACCAGCGGGATGAGGTGCGACTCGGGGCTGTGGCGCTCGCCGCAGCTGCCGTAGGCGCCCGCGACGTTGAAGTAGCGGAGGGAGACGGCGGCCAGTCCGTGGGCGGTCGCCTCGCCGCTGATCATGTGGTCGACGGCGAGCTTGGAGGCGCCGTACGGACTGGTGGGGGCGGTGGGGTCGGTCTCCGTGATGGGGCTGGAGACCGGCTCGCCGTAGGTCGCGGCGGTGGAGGAGAAGACGAGGGTGCGCACCCCGGCGTCGCGCATGGCGGCGAGGAGGGCGGTGGTGCCGCCGACGTTGTTGACCCAGTACTTCTCGGGGTCGACGACGGACTCACCGACCTGGGAGTACGCCGCGAAGTGCAGCACTCCGTCGTAGGAGGCGTCCAGCCATTTGGCGGCGTCCTGGATCCGGCCCTCGATGAACTCGGCGCCCTGGGGGACGCCTTCGCGGAAGCCGGTCGACAGGTCGTCGAGGACGGTCACGGTGTGACCGGCCTCCAGCAGGTGTGCGGCGACGACACTGCCGACGTATCCCGCGCCGCCCGTCACCAGGTACTTCTTGCCGGCGTTGCTCACTCGCTCGCTACCTCTCGCAGTCGCTGGGCCGCGGCCTCCGGCGGCACGTCGTTGATGAACACGCCCATGCCGGACTCGGAGCCCGCGAGGAACTTCAGCTTGCCTGTGGTCCGCCTGATGGTGAAAAGCTCGAGGTGCAGCCCGAACTCCTCACGGCCGGGGACCCTGAAGGGAGCCTGGTGCCAGGCGGAGATGTACGGGGTCGGCGGCTCGCCGGGGCCGAAGATCCGGTCGAATCGCCTCAAGAGTTCCAGATAGATCTGTGGGAACTCTGTGCGGGCGGCCTCGTCGAGTTCCCGCAGGTCGGGGACGCGGCGGCGCGGGTGGAGATGGACCTCGTAGGGCCAGTGCGCGGCGTACGGCACGAAGGCGACCCAGTGTTCACCCTCCAGGACGATGCGGTCGCCGTCGGCCAGTTCGCGGGCGACGACGTCGTCGAAGAGGTTGCGGCCGGTCTCGGCGCGGTGGGCCTCCATCGAGCGGAGCATCTGCTCGGTGCGGGGGGTGACGAAGGGGTAGCCGTAGATCTGCCCGTGCGGGTGGCCGAGGGTGACGCCGATCTCCGCGCCGCGGTTCTCGAAGCAGAACACCTGGGTGACCTGCGGGAGCTCGGCGAGGTCGGCGGTGCGGTCGGTCCAGGCCTCCAGGACGAGGGCGGCCTGGTCCTCGGTGAGGCCGGCGAAGGACACCTCGTGGTCCGAGGTGAAGCAGACGACCTCGCAGCGGCCGGAGTCACCGGCGAGGGAGGGGAAGCGGTTCTCGAAGACGACGACGTCGTATTCGGTGTCGGGGATCTCGCTGAGCCGGCCCTCCTGCGACGGGCAGAGCGGGCACTCGTCGGCCGGCGGGTGGTACGTACGCCCCTGCCGGTGCGAGGCGATGGCCACCGAGTCGCCGAGCAGGGGGTCGTGGCGGATCTCCGAGGACGTCGAGACGGCATCCAGCGGCCGGGGGTCGACGGCGTCGCGGACGGTGTCGTCCGCGGAGTCGTAGTAGATCAGCTCACGGCCGTCGGCGAGGGTCGTAACCGTCTTCTTCACCAGGCTCCTCCATGTAACGCCCTCTAAACAGAACCGAACATAACAAATCACAAGTCAACACGATGCGTCAATGCCGCTGAATCCTGTGACCGGTCTGTGCCTACGGGCGAACAGATCGGGACATTTCAACTCCCCCGATCACGATCAAACAAAGAACGCCAACCAAACTGTTCATTTTCTGAACACAAAGGCGTAGGTTCCGACGGGTTCAGTTCGCGCAACGAAGCGAGTACCCCCCATGCAATATCTGGCCGAAGGGCTCCGGCTCCCCACGAACGGGCTCGATTACACAATCCTGGCGATCTACTTCGTCGTGGTGCTCGGCATCGGCTTCGCCGCCCGGGCCAGTGTGAAGACGAGTCTCGACTTCTTCCTCTCCGGTCGGTCACTGCCCGCCTGGGTGACCGGTCTGGCCTTCGTCGCGGCGAATCTCGGTGCCACCGAGATCCTCGGCATGGCGGCGACCGGCGCGCAGTACGGCGTCGCGGTCGTCCACTGGTACTGGATCGGCGCCATCCCCGCCATGGTCTTCCTCGGCCTGGTGATGATGCCCTTCTACTACCGGTCGAAGGTCCGCTCCGTACCGGAGTTCCTGCTCCAGCGCTTCGACAAGTCCGCGCACCTGCTGAGCTCCATACTCTTCGCCTTCGCGGCGATCCTGATCGCGGGCGTGAACCTCTACGCCCTGTCGATCGTCGTGGAGGCGCTTCTCGGCTGGCCGCAGTGGGTCGCGATCGTCGTCGCGGGGCTCTTCGTCCTCGTCTACATCACCATCGGCGGACTCTCCTCGGCGATCTACAACGAGGTGCTGCAGTTCTTCGTCATCCTCGCCGCGCTGATCCCGCTCACCCTGCTGGGCCTCAAGCGCGTCGGCGGCTGGGACGGGCTGAGCGGCTCGCTGGAGAAGCAGCACGGCACGGACTTCATGTCCGCCTGGGGCGGTACCGGCATCGGTGACGCCAACCCGCTCGGCGCCAACTGGCTGACGATCATCCTCGGCCTCGGCTTCGTCCTCTCCTTCGGCTACTGGACCACCAACTTCGCCGAGGTGCAGCGCGCCCTGTCCGCGAAGAACCTCTCGGCCGCCCAGCGCACTCCGCTGATCGCCGCCTTCCCGAAGATATTCATCGTCTTCGTGGTGATGATCCCGGGCCTGGTCGCCGCCGTGGTCGTGCCCCAGATCGGCACCCCCGGTTCCGACCTCACCTACAACGACGCCATCCCGCTGCTGATGCAGGAACTCCTGCCCAACGGTGTGCTCGGCATCGCGGTGACCGGTCTGCTCGCCGCGTTCATGGCCGGTATGGCCGCCAACGTGTCCTCGTTCAACACGGTGTTCACCACGGACATCTGGCAGCGGTACGTGAAGAAGGACCAGCCGGACGCGTACTACCTGCGCTTCGGACGGCTGATCACCGCTGTCGGTGTGCTGGCCTCGATCGGCACGGCGTTCATCGCAGCCAGCTTCTCCAACATCATGACGTACCTGCAGACGCTGTTCTCGTTCTTCAACGTCCCGATGTTCGTCGTCTTCATCATCGGCATGTTCTGGAAGCGCGCCTCGATGAAGTCCGGTGTCTGGGGGCTCGTCGCGGGTACCACCGCCGCGATGGTCAACTACTTCGTCATCTACAAGCAGGGCATCATCGACATCCCGTCCGACCAGGGCGCCAACTTCGTCTCCGCCATCGTCGGATTCGTGGCCGGCGCGGTCGTCATGGTCGCCGTCACCCTCTTCACCGCTCCCAAGCCGGAGGCCGAACTGGCCGGTCTGGTCTACGGGACGGAGTCCCCGGACTCCGACGAGGTGCCGGACGAGGGCGACAACGCCTGGTACCGCAAGCCGGCACTGCTCGGCTGGGGCGCCATCGTCCTCGCCACCCTGTGCTACCTGCCCTACTCGCTCTGATCGGAGGCACTCACCATGTCCGACCTGCACAAGGAAGTCTCCGAGCTGGAGCGCACGTCCGCGACCGCGGCCCGGCTCTTCGACATCCGGCGGATCATCGGCGGTCTCTTCGTGGTCTACGGAGTGATCGTCACCATCGCCGGCATCAACCCGTCCGACGCCGACCTGAAGAAGGCGGAGGGCGTCCACATCAATCTGTGGACCGGCCTGGCCATGCTGGCGCTCGGGCTCTTCTTCCTCATCTGGATGAAGCTGCGCCCGGCCCAGGTGCCGGACGAGGCCCCCGGCACGCCGGAGAGCTGACCGACACCCCGCGGGGGCCGGACGACCACGCGTTCACGCGAGGCCGTCCGGCCCCTGCGGCGTTCCCGCCGCCCTGTCGAGCAGTCCCGTACGGGCCGCGAGCGCGGCGGCCTCCAGCCGGGAGCCGACGCCGAGCTTCATCAGCACCCGCTGCACATGCGTACGCGCGGTGCTCGGCGCGATCCCCATGCCGGCCGCGATCAGCCGGGTGTCCTCACCCTCGGCGACCCGGACCAGCACCTCGACCTCACGCGGTGTCAGCATCCGCAGCAGCCGCTGCCCCTCGTCGTCCGGCTGGACCGCCGGATGCAGCAGCTCGGCGAAAGCGCCCCGCAGCAGTTGCGGGGCGACCGCGACCTCTCCCGCGCGGGCCTTGATCATGGCGCGTTCGACGCCCTCGATGCGTTCGTCGTGGCGGACGTAGCCGGCCGCCCCGGCTGCGAAGGCAGCGGCGATCCCGCGCGGGCTCGGCACCGGGCCCAGCACCACCACGGCCACCTGCGGACGCTCCCGGACGATCCGCACGATCGGGTCGAACGCGCCGGGTTCGGCGGGCGCCGCCGTGCCGAACAGGCATACCTCCGGCGCCCTGCTCACGACCAGCTCCGCGGCCCCGGACGTCGGCGCGGCTGCCGCGAGCACCCGGTGCCCACGCAATTTCAGTGCCGAGGCGAGTGCCTCGGCGAGCAGACGGTGGTCATCGACCACCATGAGCCGCACGCCCATCGAGATAGCCCCCATGTGTGCAGCGCCGTACCGCTGCGTAACCCTGAACAGGCCCCCCGGCCCCTCTGACCCGGCAAGTTACACGCTTGTTCGACGCCGCGCGCCCTCTACTGGGCAGAAGCACCCCAGAATGCCGAATTCTGCTTCATTCGGGGCTACCTGCCGGTCGGAAAACGATCGGCCCTGCCGGTCGGTGATCAACCGGCAGGGCCGTGACTGCTGACCCGTGAACGGGCCGGGCGGGTCAGACGGTGCTGAAGGAGACGACGAGGTACTGCTTGTCGTCCAACGAGCTGGACTTGCTGGGCTCACTGACCATCTTCTCGGAGATGAACAGCCGGCCCTTCTCGTAGATGAACTCGGCGTAGTCGGTGGAGAAGCTGGTCTCCGCGTCACGCACCGCCTCGTCGTCCGGGTTGACCATCAGCACGGTCTCCTTGAAGGAGGAGCCGTCGATGGAGACGATCTGGCCGCCCTTGTCGTACGGGGGCTGCTTGTACGCGATGACGTTGGAGCCGTCCATGCGCAGCGGGGTCAGCGTGTAGCGGTCGCCCGCGTCCGCCTTGCCTCCGACGAGCTTGCCGGTGGTGAGGTCGAAGGCCACGATCTCGTTGGTGTCGCCGTACTCGCCACCGCCCTCGTGCTCCTCGGTCGGCACGTAGATCTTGTTGTTGCCGACGGCCAGGGAGGTGCACTGCTCGACCTCGGTGGAGCCGCAGTCCGCGGCGTACTTGTCCGCGTCGGCCGAGATCCGGACGATGAGCTTGCCGGTGGCCGCGTCGATGGAGAAGAAGTCCGAGATGCTGCTGCCGTCACCGGCGGTGTCGCCGACATCGGCGGCGACGACGAGCGGCTTGGTGGAGACGATGCTCGCGTACTCGACGCCGGCCGGCATGTTGTACGAGGAGAGCGGTGCACCGGTGGCCGGGTTCAGCGCCTGGACGGTGAGCTGCGGATCGTCGTAGCTGCCGCACTTGCGGACCACCGCGAGGGCTTCGCCGCCGCCGTAGCCCATGTCGTAGCAGTTGTTGGTGTCGGCCTTGGGCTTCCAGAGCTCGGCGCCGTTCGCGAGGTTGAAGGCGGCGCCGCCGCTGGTCCCGCCCGCGGCGACGGTGGAGCCGCTGAGCGTGACCTCGCCGAACCTGACGGGCTCGTCGCCGCTGGACGCGGAGGTGACGGACTTGCTCCACATGAGCTTGCCGGTGGCCAGGTCGAGCGCGCCGACCTGGGTGCAGGAGGGGTACTTGTCCGCGGCGCTCGGCTTGCCCTCCTCGAAGGCGACGGCCGTCTTGTAGTCCTTGCTCATGTGCCGGGACGCGGCGCAGACCTGGCCGGTCAGCGGGATCGACCAGACCTTGGTGCCCTTGGCGAGGTCGTAGCCGACGATCTCGTACACGCCGGTCTTCACGTACACCTTGTCCGTGACCCAGGAGCCGGCGACGACCGTGGTGTCGGTGACCTTCGGGTGGGGAAGCTGGAAGCCGACCTTGGACTTGGTGTCGGACGGGGCCTTCTCGGCCCCGCCGGCCAGGCCGTCGCCCTCGCCGCCCTTGCCCTCGCCGCCGGTGGTTCCGGCCGAGGCCGCGTCGTCCTGCTTGCCGCCGTCGTCACTGTCGCTGGAGGCGTAGAAGACTCCGCCGCCGACGATCAGCACCACGGCCACGACCGCGGCCACGATGATCTGCATCTGGGTGCTGAACTTCTTGCCGCCGCCCGGCTGGGGCGCCGCGTACTGCGGGTGCATCGGGGCGGTCGGGTAGCCGTACCCCTGCTGCGGAGGCATGCCGGGCTGTCCGGGCGGCGGTCCCTGCGGGAAGCCGTAGCCGGGCTGGGTCGGCGGCTGGCCGGGCGGCGGCGCCTGCGGGTAGCCGTACGCGGGGTTCTGCGGCGGCTGCCCGGGCGGGGTCGGCTGCGGAGCGCCGTAGCCACCGGCGGGCGGGGGCGGCGGGCTGCCGTAACCACCGGCGGGCGGGGTGGGCGGGCTGCCGTAACCACCCGCCGGCGGGGGCGGCGGGCTGCCGTAACCACCCGCCGGCGGGGGCGGCGGGCTGCCGTAGCCACCCGCGGGCGGAGTGGGCGGCGCGGCGGGGGGCTGCTTGCCGAACGGGTCGGAGGGCGGCGGGGTGGGCGCGCCGAATCCGCCGGGCGGCGGGTCCTGCGGGGCTCCGAATCCGCCCTGGGGCGGTTCGTTGGGCGGCTGGGGCGGCTGGGTCATGGAGTACGTACCTCTGCGGAGTCTGAGAAGAAGGGGCTGCGGTTGCCGTCGTCGGCCGTCACTTGCCGAAGGCCATCATGGTCGTCTGCTCCTTCTCCTCCTCGTCGTTGCTCGCGCTGACGCGGTCGCTGACGACGAAGGAACGGCCGCCCACGTAGGCGATCTTGGACGAGAAGAAGTTCTCGATCTGCGTCGTCGAGTCCGGGTGCTGCAGCACCACCTTGGGCGCGCCTCCGGTGGGTGCGATCGTCGCGATGGCCCCGCCCTTGTCGTACGAGGGCTCCAGGTAGACCAGGACGTTGCCGCCCTCCATGCGCAGCGGCTTCATGGTGCGCTCGGCGGGGGCCGCGGACTTCCACTTGGTCTTGCCGGTGTTCAGGTCGAACGCGATGACCTTGTTGGTGCGGCCGCTGCCGCTGGTGTCGTCCTCGGTCATCATGTAGAAGGTGTTGGCGTCGGCGGCGAGACCGCTGCAGCCTTCGAGCTTCTCGCCGAAGATCGCGAAGTCGTTCCCGCAGTCCACGGCGAAGTTGTCCTCCTTGTCACCGACCAGCTGGGAGCGGAGCGTTCCGTCCTCCTTGAGCGCGAGGATGGACCACTTCTTCTCCTCGCGCTGGGTCAGCGAGACGACGAGGGGGCTCACCGAGTAGACCTTGTCGATCTCCCAGCCGCGCTTGGGCTGGTACGTCCACTTGGCCTTCCCGGTGGTCGGGTCGACCTCCTGGACCTGGTGCTGCGGGTTGTCCACGTCGTCGGTGCGGCAGCTGACCGCGGCGATGAGCTTGGGGCCGCCGGCGAAGGCGAACGGCTGGCAGTTGCCCGACGGCTTGCCGAACAGCTCCTTGCCGTCGCTGACCCGGTAGGCGTTGGAGTTGCTCGTACGGCCGACGGTCAGGGTGTCACCACTGATCGCCAGACCGATGTCGGACAGCAGGTCCCAGGTGCCGTTCTTCGTGATCGACTTCTTCCATCCGGCCTTGCCGGTGTTGAGGTCGATCATCTGCAGATCGGAGCAGTCGGCCTTGTCCGTGGTGCCGTTCATCACGCCGATGACGATCTTGCCGTCGGCCGTGGGCGCCCCGGGTGCCGCGCACATGTCCGCGGGCAGCGGAAGGGCCCACTTCTGCTTGCCGTCGGCGGCCGAGTAGCCGGTGACCGAGCGGTACATGCCCTTGACCAGCGTGTCCCCGACGATCCACGGGCCGTACACGTCCGCGCCGTTGCGGGGCAGGTCGATGTCGTTCTTCGTCAGCCAGAGGACCTTCGCCTCGCCGTCCTTGCGCCCGGCGTTCAGGTCGTCGTTCGCCTCGCGGCCGTCGCCCTTTCCGTCGCCCTGGTCGACGCTGGGCGAGGCGCTCGGGCCCACGGCGTCGCCGCTGGACTTGGAGACGGGCTTCTTCGGGTCGTCGTCGCCACCGCTCGTGACGAAGAAGATGCCGCCGCCGACGACGAGGAGCACCGCGAGAGCCGCACCGATGATGACGGCGGGCTTGCCCTTGAAGGGGCCGCCGCCGGAACCGCCGGGCGCGGGAGCGCCGGGGTACTGCTGCTGCGGGTAGCCGTAACCGGGCTGCTGTCCGTACGGACCGGGCTGCTGCCCGTACGGTCCCGCCTGCTGCGCGTACGGTCCGGGCGGGGCGCCGTACGGGCCGGGCTGCTGGGCGTACGGTCCGGGTGCCTGGCCGGGTGCCTGGCCGGGTGCCTGGGGATAGCCGTAGCCGGGCTGGGCACCCGGGGCCTGCGGGTAGCCGTAACCCGGCTGTGCGGGGGGCGTCTGCGGCGCCCCCGGGGGCGGCGCCTGCGGAGGGGCGGGCGGCATCTGGGGCGGAGCGGCCGGTGGTGACTGCGGCTGGGGTGGCTGAGCAGTGCCCTGCGGTTCCTGCGGAGCCCCGAAGCCCCCCTGCGGCGGTTGCTGGCTGGGCGGCTGGGTCATCAGCACGTCCCCCTTCGTGCGGTCCGGTGCTCGGTCCGGTCTCCCCCGCGATTCCGCTGGGCTCAGGGATCAGGTGCAAGAAATCTCTGAATTCCCCCCGGAAAGGAGCGAATCGGGCATGGCTTCCGCGGCGTTACGACAGTCGAGCGGGGCTTCTTTGTACCACCCGCACCACACCGGGCACCGGATCGGTCCATGCCCTGTTCCCAAGGGAGAACCGGGCCGTGATGCCGTCGTTACGCGCCTGTCGCGGCCATGCGGGGCGCGATTCCCCGACGCTCCGTCAACTCCGCACGCGAGGTGCACGTTTCACAGGATCCTCGCATTCCCGCCCTCACTCGCCGAAGACCAGCACGGCGGTCGCCGCCTTCTCCTCCTCGTCCTCGTCCTGGCTGATCCGCTGCGGGAGCAGGAAGGAACGGCCGTCCCGGTAGGCAGCCTTGGGCTCGTAGAGCGAGTTCTCGGTGTCGGCCGCGGACGACGGGTGTTTCAGCAGAGTCGTGAACGCCCCGGTGGACGGTTCCAGCGTGCCGGTCTCACCGCTCTTGCGGTACGCGGCCTCCACATGGACCAGCACCTTCCCGCCCTCCACACCCAACGGCAGCATGAGCCGGCCACCCGGAGCGGGCGCCTTCCACAGCGACTTGCCGGTGGCCAGGTCGAACGCGACGACCTTGTTGGTCTCGGTCTTCGCGCCGGGATCGGGCAGGGTCGAGAGGTAGAACCTGCTCGCATCCGCCGCGACCCCCGCGCAGCCGTCCAGGTTGCTGCCCATCTCCACGGATCCCTCCCCGCAACGGACGGCGTAGTCCTCGTCGTCGCCCACCATCTGGGAACGGTAGGTCCCGTTGTCGTTCAGGACGACGACCGCCCACTTCTCCGGCTGTTGGATCGAGATGACGAGTGGACGCGCGGAGTAGACGTGCGCGACCGACCAGCCGGGTTTCAGTTCGTACGTCCACTTCGGTGCCCCGGTGACCGGGTCGACTTCCTGGACCTGCTGGCGGACGGGATCGGCCGGCTCCGCCTGGCAGCTGACGGCCGCGAGCATCCTGTCGCCGCCGGTGAAGGCGAAGGGCTGGCAGACGCCTTCGCGCCTGCCGAACAGTTCCTTGCCGTCGCTGACGCGGAAGGCGTCGGAGGCGGTGTTGCGGCCGAAGGTCACCGTGTTCCCGCTGATCGACATGGCGACGTGCGACAGGCCGTCCTGCATCGCGGACCTGTCGACCGTCTTCCTCCAGCCCGCCTTGCCGGTACGCAGGTCGATCATCTGCAGGACGGAGCAGGACGCCTCCGACTCCGAGACGTTGTCCTCGATGCCGACGACCACCTTGCCGTCGGCCGTGGGGGCGGTGGGCGAGGCGCACAGGTCCGTGGGCAGCGCCAGGCTCCATTTCTCGGCCCCGTCGGTCACCGCGTAGCCGGTCACCTTGCGGTACATGCCCTTGGCGATGATGTCGCCGGAGAACCAGGGCCCGTGCGTCTCCTCCCCGTACTCCGGGAGGTCGACCCCGTTCTCGGCCAGCCACGCCACCTTCGCCTCGCCGGGCTCGCGCCCCGAGTTGAGCTCGGCGGCGGTCGGTCCGGCGACGCTCTTGTCGTCGTCCTTGCCGACTGTGGGCGAGGCGCTCGGCTTGCCGGTGACGTCGCTCGGCCCGGCGACGGGCTTCCTCCCGCCTCCGTCGTCGCCCGTGGCGAGCCAGATGCCGCCGCCGGCCAGCAGCACCACGGCGAGTACGGCGCCGACGACCACGCCGGTCCTGCCCCTGAAGCGTCCACCGCCACCGGGACCCGCAGGCCCGCCCGGTGCGGCCACCACCGTCGGCGGCTGCGGCGGGTACCCGTACCCCGGCTGCCGGCCGTACGGACCGGGCTGCTGGGTGTACGGGCCCGGCTGCTGAACGTACGGCCCCGGCGGCTGGGTGTACGGACCGGGCTGCCGGCCGTACGGCCCCGGCTGCTGAGGCGGGTACCCGTACCCGGGCGCCGGCTGAGGAGCCCCCGGCGACGGGTCGTACGGTGCTCCGAAGTCTCCCTGCGGCGGCTGGGTCATCAGCACGTCCCCCTTCGTGCGGTCCGGCGCCCGGTTCGCCCAGGCGGTCGAACGGATCTTCTTTCTACCACCGTCCGCGCACCGGGCCGCCCGCTGATCCCGGCGGGAGCCAGGTCACTCGCCGAAGGCGATCATCGTCTTCATGTCCGCCTCGACGTCGTCGTCCTCGGCGGTACCGACCAACGGCCGGGTGAGCAGGGAACGGCCGTCCTCGTAGACGACCTCGGCCGCGATCATGTCCGCCTCGATCGTGGCCGCCGAAGCCGGGTGGGTCAGCAGCGTCCGCGGGGTCCCTCCGGTGGGCGGGAGCGTGGCGATCCCGCCTCCCTGCGTCTTGGTCGCCGCCATGTAGAGCAGCAGGTTCCCGTCCTCCATGCGCAACGGCTCCATCCTCCGTCCCGGCGGGGCGTCGGCCGTCCACTTCTGCTCGCCGGTGTTCAGGTCGAAGGCGACGATCCGGTTGTCGACGTCGAATTCGACATGCTTCCGCTTGGTCGACACGTAGAACGTGTCGCTGTCCGCCGCGACTCCCGCGCAGTCGTCCCTGTTGCGGGTCACCACCAGATATCCCCCGCACCTCACCTCGTAGTCGGCGAACCCGAGATCGACGTCCCGGGTACCCAGCTCGATGTGCGAGCGGAGGGTGCCGTTGTCCCGCAGGGCTAGGAGCCGCCACTGGTCGCCCTTCTGCACCGAGACGACAAGAGGGCTGACGGAGTGGACCTGGTCGATGAACCAGTCCTTCTCGACCGCGTACTCCCACTTCTTCTTCCCGGAGCCGGGGTCGAACTCCTGGACCGTATTACCGCCCGGGCAGTCCGCGACCGCGAGCATCCGGGCTCCGCTGAGGAACGCGTAGGACCGGCACTCGCGAGGCTGCGTGCCGAACAACTCCTGCCCGTCACCCACCCGGTAGGTGTGGACGTGGCCGGGGCGGGAGTACGTCACCGTGTCGCCGTTCGCCGCCATGACGACCCGCTTCTCGGTCTCCGCTACGGCGGCCTTCTCCAGGGTCTTCTTCCAGCCCGGCTTCCCCGTCCGCAGGTCGATCATCTGAAGGACGGTGCAGTCCGTGCCGTTGTCGGACTCCTTCGCCTCGACCACGACGACGATCTTGCCGTCCTCGGTCGGCCGGGTGGGCGCCGCGCAGATGTCGTCGGGCATCCGCAGGCTCCACCGCTGCTTGCCGTCAGCCATGGAATAGCCCGACACGGTGCGGTACATGGCCTTGGCGACGATGTCACCGGCCTGCCAGGGCCCGTACACGCCCATGGCCCTTCCAGGGAGGTCCGCACCCAGGCTCTGCAGCCAGCGGACCTTCGCCTCGCCCGGTTCGCGCCGGGCATCGAGCTGTGCCGCCAGCTTCGCGTCGCTCGCCCCGTCGCCCTTGTCGTCGGCCTGTTCCGCCGAGGGGGAGGGGTCCGACGCCCCGCCGGCGGCGGGCTTCCTCCCGTCGTCGCCGCTCAGGGCGAACCAGGTGCCGCCGCCGGCGATCAGGACCAGGGCGAGCACTGCGCCGACGACCACGCCGGTCCTGCCCTTGAAGCGGCCTCCGCCACCGGGACCCGCAGGCCCGCCCGGCGCCGTGACCGTCGGCAGCTGCGGCGGAAAGCCGTAACCGCCCTGCGCCGGCTGCCCGTACGGCCCCGGCTGCTGCCCGTACGGTCCAGGGGTCTGCCCCGGCGCGGACGGGTAGCCGTACCCGTGTGCGGGGGCCGACGGGGTCCCGGGCGGCGGGTCGTACGGTGCCCCGAAGCCTTCCTGCGGTTTCTGGCCGGAAGGCTGAGTCATCGGCGGAATCCCCTCGTACGGACATAGCTCCGCAGGGTCACGTCAACCCGGGCGGGCCTACTTTCTACCACCCGCCCGGGCCCGGCCTCCGGGCCGGACCGAACAGCCCGTCAGGCGTCCTCGGCCAGCTCCAGCCAGCGCATCTCCAACACGTCGCGTTCCGCGACCAGTTCGCGCAGCTCCGCGTCGAGCTCGGCGACCTTCCCGAAGTCGGTGGCGTTGTCGGCGATCTGCGCGTGCAGCGACGTCTCCTTCGTCGACATCTTGTCGAGCTGACGCTCGACCTTCTGCAGTTCCTTCTTCGCGGCACGCGCGGCCTGCGGCGAGACGGCCTCGGCCGGGGCCGCCTTGGACGCCGGGAACCCGGCGGCGGAGGCGGGGGTGGCCGTCGCCTCCATGCGCTGCCTGCGCTCGATGTACTCGTCGATACCGCGCGGCAGCATCCGCAGCGCCCGGTCGCCGAGGAGCGCCATCACCTTGTCCGTGGTCCGCTCGATGAAGAACCGGTCGTGGGAGATCACGATCATCGACCCGGGCCAGCCGTCGAGGAGGTCCTCCAGCTGGGTCAGCGTCTCGATGTCCAGGTCGTTGGTGGGCTCGTCGAGGAAGAGGACGTTGGGCTCGTCCATCAGCAGGCGCAGGATCTGGAGACGCCGCCGCTCACCACCGGACAGGTCGCCGACCGGAGTCCACTGCTTCTCCTTGACGAAGCCGAACTGCTCGCAGAGCTGACCGGCCGTCATCTCACGGCCCTTGCCGAGGTCGACCCGGTCGCGCACCTGCTGGACCGCTTCGAGCACCCGCAGGTTCGGGTCGAGCTCGGCGACCTCCTGGGAGAGGTAGGCGAGCTTGACTGTCTTGCCGACGACGACCTTCCCGGCGGCGGGCTGTACGTCGCCCTGGCTGCGGGACGCCTCGGCGAGGGCACGCAGCAGCGAGGTCTTGCCCGCGCCGTTCACGCCGACCAGGCCGATGCGGTCACCGGGGCCGAGCTGCCAGGTGAGGTTGGTGAGCAGGGTCTTGGGTCCGGCCTGGACGGTCACGTCCTCCAGGTCGAAGACGGTCTTGCCGAGCCGGGCGTTGGCGAACTTCATCAGCTCGCTGGTGTCGCGCGGGGGCGGCACGTCGGCGATCAGCTCGTTGGCGGCCTCGATGCGGTAGCGCGGCTTGGACGTGCGCGCGGGGGCGCCGCGCCGCAGCCAGGCCAGCTCCTTGCGCATCAGGTTCTGCCGCTTGGACTCCTCGGTCGCGGCGATCCGCTCCCGCTCGGCCCGGGCGAACACGTAGTCGCTGTAGCCGCCCTCGTACTCGTGGACCGAGCCGCGCTGGACGTCCCACATGCTGGTGCAGACCTGGTCGAGGAACCACCGGTCGTGGGTGACGCAGACGAGTGCGGAGCGGCGGGCGCGCAGGTGCCCCGCCAGCCAGGAGATGCCCTCGACGTCGAGGTGGTTGGTGGGCTCGTCGAGGACGATCAGGTCCGGCTCGCCGATGAGCAGCTTGGCCAGCGCGATCCGGCGCCGCTCACCGCCGGAGAGCGGGGCGATGACGGTGTCCAGGCCGTGCTCGAAGCCGGGGAGCGCGAGGCCGCCGAAGAGCCCGGTCAGCACATCGCGGATCTTGGCGCTGCCCGCCCACTCGTGGTCCTCGAGGTCGCCGATCACCTCGTGCCGGATGGTGGCCTGGGGATCCAGCGAGTCGTGCTGGGTGAGGACACCGAGGCGCAGCCCGCCGTTGTGGGTGACCCGGCCGGTGTCCGCCTCCTCCAGCTTGGCGAGCATCCGGATGAGCGTCGTCTTGCCGTCGCCGTTGCGGCCGACGACGCCGATCCGGTCGCCCTCGGAGACCCCGAGGGATACACCGTCGAGCAGGGCACGGGTGCCGTACACCTTGCTGACCTGCTCGACATTGACCAGATTGACGGCCATTTCACTCCTGCCTAGGGGATCCCTGCGTCGGGGACCGCTCGACGTCCCAGAGTAGTCGCCGCGCGGGGTGCGATAGCGTGCGGCGATCGATCTAGGGGAGTAACCCCAGGTCGGAGCGGTTCGGAACATCTCTGGGGTGGGGACTTCATGATGCGTGGCGCTGGGCGTGCCTTGGTTTCGGTGATCGTGGCGACGGTGGCACTGGCCGGTTGTTCGTCGTCCGACGACGGCGGCGGTGACACGGGCAAGAACGGGGACGCCGTCCCCTCGAAGGCCGCGGAGAGCACCACCGCGAAGACGGGCGGCACGCTCGGCGGCGCGGGCTCTGCCTGTGAGCTGCCGGTGACCTTCGACCTGGCGGCGGACTGGAAGCCGGAGGCCGTCACGGTGGAGCCCGGCTCCGACCTGGCCGCGCTGGGCGAGCAGGGGCCGGTCACGATGGTCTGCGAGATCGACGCGAAGCCGGCGGGGAACATCGGATACATCCGGGTGTGGCAGGGGAAGCCGTCCGGCACCGACGCCCGCAAGGTGCTGGAGGCCTTCGTGGCCGCCGATCCGAACGCGAGCAAGGCCGCGTACTCCGAGGTCAGGGCGGGTTCGCTGACCGCCGCCGAGGTCGGGTACACCGTGAGCGGCGAGCTGCTGGACGAGCCGAAGACCGAGCACGCCTTCGCGGTCACGACGCCGGACGGCCCGGTGGTGGTGCACCTGGGCGGACTGGACTCCCAGGAGCACCAGGAGATGCTCCCGGCGTACGAGCTGGCGAAGAGCAGCCTGAAGACCGGCTGAGGGACCTCTCGGCGCACCACGGAGCCACGCCCGGCCTGATCACCGACGAGCACCGGTTTTCGCGCAAGCCCGAGCGCCGGTCACCGCCCCGCCCGTTCGACCAGCAGCCAGCCGCCGAGGGCCATCGCCACGGCCGCGGGGGCGCTGACGTGGACGGCGATCAGCAGTGCGGTGTGACCTTCCAGCAGTCCCGCGTAGCCGACCGTGGACAGGCCCAGCACGCCGAGCAGGGCGAGGGTCACGCCGACCGCCGAGACGGCTCCCGCGCCGCTCGCCGCCCTGCCGGGGACGACACCGACGGGGCGCTCGAACGTACGGAAGGCCGCGACGAGGACCGCGGTGACCGTGGCTGCGGCGGCCATCCGCACCGGGACCTGCGCCCACCAGGCGCCGGTGGCCGGCTCGGGCAGCGGAATGCCGAGGGCGAGCATCGCCCCGTACACGCCCAGCATCGCGGTGAGGTGCCAGAGGAACGCGGTCATCGCGACGCCGTTGGCGGCGACGACCGCGCGCCAGACGCGGGGCCGGGCGACGAGCCGGGCTCCGGGGGCCCGCAGCAGTTCGACGGCCCCGACCAGCCAGAGGCCGTGCCCGAGCAGGGCGAGGGTGGGGGGCGCCATGTTGCTGATCTTCTCCCCGGGCATGCCGACCATGGAGAGCGGATACGGGCCGAGGGCCACCAGCGCGACGGCGGCGGCGAGCCCGGCACCGGCGAGGAACGCGGGCCGGCGGATGCGACCGTCGGCGCGCAGGAAGCCGAGCTGGTGCACCGCGAGCCAGACGAACGCGAAGTTGAGGAACTCGACGTACGGGACACCTGCCGCGAAGCGCAGGAGATCCACGGTGGCGGCGGCTCCCGCGAGCGCGGCGAACGCACCCCAGCCGTAGCGGTCGTGCAGCTTCAGCAGGGCCGGGGTGAACGCGACCATCGCCAGGTAGATACCGATGAACCAGAGGGGCTGGGTCACCAGCCGCAGCGTCACACCGGTCAGTCCGCCTCCGCCGCCGAGGAGCTGGACGACGAGCGCGGCGGCACCCCACACCAGGACGAAGACCATGGTCGGCCGCAGCAGCCGTTGCAGCCGGGCGCGCAGGAAGGACGGGTACACGGAGCTCGTGGAGTCCTCGGGGCGCCTGCGGAGCAGGGACCGGTAGGACAGTGCGTGGGAGAAGCCGCCGACGAAGAAGAACACCGGCATGATCTGGAGGACCCAGGTGAGCAGCTGGAGTCCCGGCACGACGGCGAGGAGGTTGCCGACCCCGTCGGTGGTGACGGCGGCCATCAGCCAGTGGCCGAGGACGACCGTGCCGAGCGAGAGGACGCGCAGCAGGTCGATGTAGCGGTCCCGGGTGACGGGTGTCGCCTCGGCCAGTTCACGAACGTGTGATCCCATGCGCATACGGTCGCGCCGGGCCCCGGGAGGGCGGCAGCGCGACCGTACTCAATTCCCGTCTGAGTACCGGCTGTCAGACGACGGTGGCGCCCGCGGCCGGGGATGCCGCCACCCGGGCGTTGCGGCAGGTGCCCGAGGCCAGCAGGGCGTCGGCCACCTTGTGCGCCGAGTCCTCGTCGGCGGTCAGGAACGCCGTGGTCGGCCCGGATCCCGAGACCAGTGCGGCCAGGGCGCCCGCGGCGGTGCCCGCCGCGAGGGTGTCGGCCAGCGAGGGGCGCAGGGAGAGGGCGGCGGCCTGGAGGTCGTTGCCGAGGGCGTCCGCGAGCGCGGTGGCGTCCCCCTTGCGCAGGGCGGTCAGGAGCGCGGGGGAGGCTGTCGGCTCGGGTACCCGCGTACCGGCGGTGAGCCGGTCGAACTCGCCGTACACCGCGGGGGTGGAGAGCCCGCCGTCGGCGACGGCGAAGACCCAGTGGAAGGTGCCGCCGACCTCGACGGTGGTCAGCTGCTCACCTCGGCCGACCCCGAGCGCCGCCCCGCCGATCAGGCTGAACGGCACGTCGCTGCCGAGCTCGGCGCAGATCTCCAGCAGTTCCTCCTGGCTCGCGCCGGTGGCCCACAGGGCGTCGCAAGCCAGCAGGGCGGCGGCGCCGTCGGCGCTGCCGCCCGCCATGCCGCCGGCGACGGGGATGTCCTTGGCGATGTGGATGTGCACATCGGGGGCGATGCCGTGCCGGGCGGCCAGGGCGATCGCGGCGCGGGCCGCCAGGTTCGTGGTGTCCAGCGGGACCTGGGCCGCGTCGGGTCCGGAGCAGGTGACGCGCAGGGCGTCGGCCGGGGTGACGGTGACCTCGTCGTACAGGCCGACGGCGAGGAAGACGTTGGCCAGGTCGTGGAAGCCGTCGGGGCGGGGGGCGCCCACCGCGAGCTGCACGTTGACCTTGGCGGGTACGCGGACGGTGACGCTGCGGGTCATGCGGAGGGCTCCGGCTTGTTCTCGGCGATGGCGGCGAACTCCTCGACGGTCAGCGCCTCGCCACGTGCCTGCGGCGAGATCCCCGCGGCGGTCAGGGCGGCCTCGGCGGCCGGTGCGGAGCCCGCCCAGCCCGCCAGGGCGGCGCGCAGCGTCTTGCGGCGCTGGGCGAAGGCTGCGTCCACGACGGCGAAGACCTCTGTCCTGCTCGCGGTCGTCCGGATCGGTTCCGTACGCCGGACCAGGGACACGAGCCCCGAATCGACGTTGGGCGCGGGCCAGAACACCGTGCGGCCGATCGACCCGGCGCGCTTGACGTCGGCGTACCAGTTGGCCTTGACCGACGGCACGCCGTAGACCTTGTTGCCGGGCCGGGCGGCCAGCCGGTCGGCGACCTCGGCCTGCACCATCACGAGCGTCCGCTCGATGGTGGGGAACCGCTCCAGCATGGTGAGCAGCACCGGCACGGCGACGTTGTAGGGAAGGTTGGCGACCAGCGCGGTGGGCGCGGGGCCGGGCAGTTCCTTCACCAGCATCGCGTCCGAGTGGACCAGTGCGAATCGGTCGGCGCGCTTCGGCAGCCGTGCGGCGACCGTGGCCGGCAGCGCGCCCGCGAGCACGTCGTCGATCTCCACGGCGACGACCCGGTCGGCCGCCTCCAGCAGGGCCAGGGTCAGCGAGCCCAGGCCGGGTCCGACCTCGACCACCACGTCATCGGGCCGCACCTCGGCGGTCCGTACGATCCTGCGGACCGTGTTGGCGTCGATGACGAAGTTCTGACCGCGCTGCTTGGTGGGGCGTACGCCCAGCGCTGCGGCCAGCTCGCGGATGTCTGCGGGGCCCAGGAGGGCGTCGGGCTCAGTGGTGCTCACCCGTTAAGCCTACGGCCGCCGCAGGGCCTCGGGGCCACGGCCCGGCACGGGCCCGAAGCCGCGTGTCTCACGCCGGACGACGACCTCGTCGCCGTCGTCCAGGCCCGTGGCGGGGGCGGGGGCGACGGTGTCGCGGGTGCCGACCGTGACGCCCTCGGCCTCCAGGAGCTCCCCGACGTCGTCCGCGAAGGTGTGCAGGGTGCGAGACGTCCCGTCGACGCTGACACGCACGGCCTTGTCCTGGGCGAGGAACGCGGCGGTGCCGCCGGCCAGGACGGCGACGACCAGGGCGCGCGGCACGATCCGCCGCAGGCTCTGTGGAGCACGGGGCCGCCGGGCCGCCCGGTGCCCGCGGGTCTCCCTCCGCGGGTCCGCCTGCCGGGGCACCAGCGGGGTGTCCAGCACGGTGGGGTGGTGGACCGGCGGGGTGCCCGGCCACAGCCCGGCGACGAGCGTGTGCTCCTCGTGCAGGGAGCGCGGCGGTGCCGGGGGCGGGACAGGGGCCCGCGCCGGGGCCTGCGTCGTACGCCGACTGCCGCGCGGCGCGCGGTGACTGCCCTGCGAATGGCCCACGACGCTCCAGAAGTTCCGGCCTGCCGACCCCGTTGCGCGGGCACGATAGCGGAGGCCCCGTCACCCTCCAAAGTCGTACGATTACCCAACGTGTCGGCCGGAGCGCACGGCGGACCTCAGAAGTCGAACGCCCGCGCGGTGTTGTCGTAGACCGCGGCGGCCAGGGTGTCCTCGTCGGTGCCCCGCACCTCGGCCATCGCACGGAGCGTGACCGGAATCAGGTAGGGCGCGTTGGGCCGGCCGCGGTACGGGGCGGGGGTGAGGAAGGGCGCGTCCGTCTCGACGAGCACGAGCTCGGCGGGGGCGACGGCCAGCGCGTCGCGCAGCGGCTGCGCGTTCTTGAAGGTGACGTTGCCCGCGAAGGACATGAAGTACCCCGCCGCCGCGCAGATCCGGGCCATGTCGGCGTCCCCGGAGTAGCAGTGGAAGACGGTCCGCTCCGGTGCGCCGGCGTCGGCGAGGATGCGCAGCACGTCCGCGTGGGCCTCACGGTCGTGGATGACCAGGGCCTTGCCATGACGCTTGGCGATCTCGATGTGGGCCCGGAAGGACTCCTCCTGCGCGGCCATGCCCTCGGGACCCGTACGGAAGTAGTCGAGGCCGGTCTCGCCGACGGCGCGTACGTGGCCGAGGGCGGCCAGGGCGTCGATCTCGGCGAGCGCCTCGTCGAGCGCCGCCTTCCCGCCCGGCTCCCGGGCCTCCTGGCGCGACCAGCCGTCCGGATCCCCGTGCACGATGCGGGGCGCCTCGTTGGGGTGCAGGGCTACGGAGGCGTGCACGGAGGGGTGGGCGGCGGCGGTCTCGGCGGCCCAGCGCGAGCCCTTCACGTCACAGCCCACCTGTACGACGGCGGTGACGTTGACCGCCGCGGCGCGGGCCAGGCCCTCCTCGACGGTTCCGTCCTGCATGTCCAGGTGGGTGTGCGAATCGGCGACCGGAACCCTGAGGGGTTCGGGGAGCGGCGGGGCTTCGGTACGGCTCATGCCCACGACTCTACGAGGGCATGAGCTCCCTCTCAGCGCCGGTGGAAGTGACGCAGCAGATCGGACAGCTGCCAGTGGTGGGGCGCGGGCCCGGGGGCCCGCACGGCCGCTACGGCCATCTCCTCGGCAGCCGTCCCCTCACCGGCCTTCTTCGGGTGCGTGGTCAGCTGGGGACGGAGCAGCTGCTGGACGGTGGAGACCCGGCCGGCCCGCATGATCCGGACCACGTGGCCGCCGCACTTCGCGCAGGTGGGCGTGGACAGCGGCGAGGGCACCCGCTGTCCGTCCGCCTTGTAGACCACGAAGGCGTTGCCCGAGTGGTCGACGTGGTGTTCTATCTCGTAGGCCTGTTCCCAGCCGTACCCACACCTCATGCAGGCGAAGGCGTACGCCTCGTGCACGGTGGTTGCTGCGATCTCACTCATGCCTGCTCCTCTTGTCCGATGGACAAGCACTCCGGACAAGCACTCCGGATGATGCGTTCCACCCTCAAGTGGACGCCCTCCCCGGCGGCAACGCACCAGGTCTGCCGAGTGTTGGAACGCTTTTGGCCGATCCGTGGCCAAAGGGCACGGTACGCGGCTCGGGCTTTACTTTTCAGGCTAGTCCTTTGCCCTGCTCCTGGCCGGTCCGAGCCGCGTTCTTTGCCGCGACCACCGCATCGAACACCTCGCGCTTGGGCAGCTTGGCATCGGCGGCGACCGCCGCGATGGCCTCCTTGCGCCGCTCCCCCGCCTCCTCGCGCACCTGCACCCTGCGCACCAGCTCGGCGGCGTCCAGCCCTTCGTTCCCGGAGTCCGTGGCGCCCTCGACGACGACGGTGATCTCGCCGCGCACGCCCTCGGCCGCCCAGACGGCGAGGTCACCCAGAGGGCCGCGCTTCACTTCCTCGTACGTCTTGGTCAGCTCCCGGCACACGGCGGCCCTGCGGTCCGCCCCGAACACCTCGGCCATCGCGGCCAGGGTGTCGTCCAGCCGGTGCGGTGCCTCGAAGAAGACCATCGTGCGGCGCTCGTCGGCGACCTCGCGCAGCTTCCCGAGCCGCTCGCCCGCCTTGCGCGGCAGGAAGCCCTCGAAGCAGAAGCGGTCCACGGGCAGGGCGGACAGTGCGAGTGCGGTCAGCACGGCCGAGGGGCCCGGTACGGCGGTGACCTTGATGTCCTGCTCCACCGCGGCGGCGACGAGCCGGTAGCCCGGGTCGGAGACCGACGGCATCCCGGCGTCGGTGACGAGCAGCACGCGGGCGCCGCCGACCAGCGCCTCGACGAGTTCGGGCGTACGCGCGGACTCGTTGCCCTCGAAGTACGACACGACACGCCCCGTCGTATGGATGCCCAGCGCCTGGGTGAGCCTGCGCAGCCGCCGGGTGTCCTCGGCGGCCACGACGTCGGCCGTCTCCAGCTCGGCGGCGAGCCGTGGCGGGGCGTCCGCCACGTCGCCGATGGGGGTCCCTGCGAGTACGAGCGTTCCAGTCGTTCCAGTCACATCGGCCATCCTCCCAGCACCGGCGGCACCACTCGCACAGATGCGTTCCCTACGATGGCGCGGTGACGAGTACTGCGCCCGAAGCCCAGCAGGGCAACGACGCCGGGGATCATGCCGGCGACCAGCCGCCTTCCTGGCAGCAGCGGCTGCGCCGCTTCGGCCATTCCCCACGGCCGGAAACAGGGCTGCGCGAGCGCCTGGTCCCGCCCTACACCCGCCCCGGCGGCCAGTTCTGGACCGTGCTCGCGGTGCCTCCGACCCTCGCCGGGCACCTGGTGCGCTGGTCCGCCTGGGGCGGGCCGCTGCTGGTCGCCCTGGTCGCCGGGGTGCTGCGGTTCTGGAACCTGGGCAGCCCGAAGGCGGTGATATTCGACGAGACGTACTACGCCAAGGACGCCTGGGCACTGGTCAACCAGGGGTACGAGGGTTCCTGGCCCAAGGACGTCGACAAGCTGATCCTCAAGGACCCGTCCTCCGTGGACATCCCGGTGGACCCGGGCTACGTCGTCCATCCGCCGGTCGGCAAGTGGATCATCGGGCTCGGCGAACAGCTCTTCGGGTTCACCCCGTTCGGCTGGCGCTTCATGGTGGCGCTGCTCGGCACCGTCTCGGTCCTGATGCTGTGCCGCATCGGGCGCCGGCTGTTCCGCTCGACGTTCCTGGGCTGCCTCGCGGGCACCCTGCTGGCCGTGGACGGGCTGCACTTCGTGATGAGCCGCACCGCGCTGCTCGACCTGGTGCTGATGTTCTTCGTCCTCGCGGCCTTCGGCTGCTTCCTCATCGACCGCGACTGGGCCCGCCGCAAGCTGGCAGCCGCCCTCCCGGTCGACGAGGAGGGGCTCCTGCGCCCGGACGCCCACATCGCCGAAACGCTCCGCCTCGGGTGGCGCCCGTGGCGGATCGCGGCCGGCCTGATGCTCGGCCTGGCCTTCGCCACGAAGTGGAACGGGCTCTACATCCTGGCCGCGTTCGGCGTGATGGCGGTGCTCTGGGACGTGGGCGCGAGGCGCACGGCGGGCGCCGTACAGCCGTACAGGGCCGTGGTCCTCAAGGACCTGCTGCCCGCGTTCGTCTCCACCGTCCCGGTCGCGATCGGCACGTACGTGGTCTCGTGGACCGGCTGGATCGTCACGGACAAGGGGTACTACCGCAACTGGGCGGCCACCGAGGGCAAGGGCGGCAGCTGGACCTGGCTGCCGGACTGGCTGCGCAGCCTGTGGCACTACGAGAACCAGGTCTACGAGTTCCACGTCGGCCTCACCTCCGGCCACACCTACCAGTCCAATCCGTGGAGCTGGATCGTGCTGGGCCGCCCCGTCTCGTACTTCTACGAGGAGAAGACGGGCTGCCTCGAATCCGAGACCGGCAAGTGCGCCCGCGAGGTCCTGGCGCTCGGCACCCCGCTGCTCTGGTGGGCGGCGTGCGTGGCACTGCTGTACGTCCTGTGGCGCTGGTTCTTCCGCCGCGACTGGCGGGCCGGCGCGATCGCGTGCGGAGTGGCGGCGGGCTGGGTGCCCTGGTTCTTCTACCAGGAGCGGACGATCTTCCTCTTCTACGCGGTCGTGTTCGTGCCGTTCCTGTGTCTGGCGGTCACGATGATGATCGGCGCCCTCATCGGCCCGGCGGCCGGCACGGGCACCAAGCACCGCCTCGGCATGGACACGGCCGATCCCACTGGCGAGCGCAGACGCACTCTGGGCGTGATCGCGGCGGGCGTCCTGGTGCTGCTGATCGTGTGGAACTTCGTCTACTTCTGGCCGATCTACACGGGCATGTCGATCCCTGAGAACTCCTGGCGCGACCGGATGTGGCTGGACACCTGGGTGTAACGGCGAAGCGGTCCCGGAGGCTCGTGAACAGCCCGCTGCCCGTCCATGGAACACCGTCGAGTGGTCCGTGTACGGGCAGTGGGCTGTCGTCGTCCATGCGGGTCCGCGCGCCACGCCTGGACTGTCCGGCCTGCGAAGAACATGGCGGAAAGCGCTCTCTCGGAGTGCGTCGCGGTCCGGTAACAACCGTCCCAGGGCTCACCGGTGTCCCGTACAGTGCCGAAGGAAGACATCCTCTTGAACACGTTCAAGAGGGCTCCTGGGGAGGGGGACTGCACAGATGCGCAGTGGAGCGAAGGTCGCCGTGGTCGGCGGAGTGTTCGTACTTGTGGCCGGAGGGCTCGGCTACGGCGTGTACGAGGTGGTGCTGGGCGGGGGCGGAGCCGGGGGCACGGAGACCGCATCCGCCTCCTCGGAGGTGAAGACCGGGCCTCCGGGCAAGGAGGAGATCGAGGAGACCGCCAAGGGCTTCCTCAAGGCATGGGCGTCCGGCGACGCGTCGACCGCCGCCCTGCTCACGAACAACGAGTCCGCCGCCGAGCCGCTGCTGACGGGGTACGCCGAGGAGGCCCACGTCACGAAAGCCGTGATCACGCCGGGTGCCGCCGTCGGCACGAAGGTGCCGTACACGGTGAAGGCGACGGTGTCCTACGACGGGAAGACCAAGCCCTGGTCGTACTCCTCCGAGCTGACCGTGGTGCGCGGCCTGACCACCGGCAAGGCGCTGGTCGACTGGCAGCCCACGGTGATCCATCCGCAGCTGACCGACGGGGCCGTGCTGAAGACCGGCGAGTCGTCGACGGCGGCGATCGAGGCCCTCGACCACGACGGCAAGGTGCTCGACAAGGAGACGTACCCGTCGCTCGGGCCGATCCTGGACAGCCTGCGGGAGAAGTACGGCGACAGCACCGGCGGTTCCCCGGGCATCGAGACATGGATCGAGCCCGCTGACGAGTCCGCGGTGAACACCACGCTGCTGACGCTCGCCAAGGGGAAGCCCGGCAAGCTGCAGACCACGCTCGACGCGGACGCCCAGGCGGCGGCCGAGAAGGCGGTCAAGCAGTTCAGCGGGGCGTCGGTGGTCGCGGTGAAGCCGTCCACGGGCTCGATCCGCGCCGTCGCCAACAACCCGGCGACCGGCTTCAACGCGGCGATGCAGGGCAAGCAGGCGCCCGGCTCAACCCTGAAGATCATGACTGCGGCGATGCTGATGGACAAGGGACTCGTCTCGGCGAACAGCCCGGTCGAGTGCCCGAAGGAAGCGACCTGGCAGAGCCGGACGTTCCACAACCTCAAGTACTTCGAGCTCCCGCCCACAGACACGTTCACCACGAGCTTCGCCCGCTCGTGCAACACCGCCTTCATCAAACTGATCGACGACACCAAGGACGACACCGCGCTCGCCAAGGAGGCACGGGACGTCTTCGGGATCGGCCTGGACTGGAAGACCGGAGTCGTCTCGTTCGACGGGAGCGTGCCCGAGGAGACCGGCGGTGAGGCGGCGGCCCAGTACATAGGCCAGGGCACCGTCCAGATGAACGCGCTCAACATCGCGTCCATCACGGCGACCGCCCACAACGGAACGTTCCGTCAGCCGGTCATCGTCCCGCAGTCCCTGGACGACCGTCAGCTCGCCACCGCGTCCCGCTCGCTGTCGCAGAACGTCACGCGGCAGCTGAACGACATGATGCGGGCCACCGCCTCCTGGGGCACCGGCAAGGCGGCCATGGCCTCGGTCGGCGGCGACAAGGGCGCCAAGACGGGCTCCGCGGAGGTCGACGGGCAGGGCACGTCCAACAGCTGGTTCACCGGCTTCAGCAACGACCTCGCGGCAGCGGCGGTCGTCCAGTCCGGCGGCCACGGCGGCGACGCGGCGGGCCCGGTGGTGGCGGCGGTGCTGCGCGCGGGGTCGTAGCTCGCGGCATCGCGGACAGATGTGACCGGCCGGGCCGGAGGCGGATCAAGCCTCCGGCCCGGTCTGCTTCCCCCCGTCAACCCGCCCGCGTCGCCGGCGCGCCGCGATCGCCTCGGGGTCGATGTCCGGGCGGGACCACCGCTCCGCGAGGGCGAGGCTGGTGGCGCGGCCGTCCGCCACATGTTCGTGCGCCAGGCGCGCGGCGAGGTCCGCGTCGCGCGCGGCGATGGCCTCGTACATCCGCTCGTGTTCCGCGCACTGCCGGTCCGGGTCCCGCTGGGCCGTCAGACGGAAGAGCCAGTGCATGCGCGCCTCCAGGGGCCGCATCACGCCGCTGAGCAGCGCGTTGGCCGCGAGCTCGACGATGTCGGTGTGGAAGGCCGCGTTGGCCGCCGCGATCGCGGCACGGTCGTGCGCGCGGGTCGCGGCGCGGGCGGCCTCCAGGCCGGCAGCCAGGCGGGCCAGCCCGTCCTCGTCCGCGCGCTCCGCCGCCAGGCGTGCCGCGAGGGACTCCAGCGATTCGCGTACGTCGAAGAGGTCGCGCACGTCGCCGGGCGTGAAGGGCGCGACCAGCGCCCCCCGGTGCGGCACCAGCAGCACGAGCCCGTCGGCCGCCAGGAGCCGCAGCGCCTCGCGCAGCGGGATGCGCGAGACCTCCAGCTCCGTGGCCAGGTCGCGCTCCACGAGCCTTTCCCCGGGCTGGAGTTCGACCTCGATGATGCGCCGCCGCAGGGTCTCGTACGCAAGGTCGCGCAGCGAGGGGCGTCCCGGCTCGGACGGTCGGGCTGCTGTCACCAAGGCTTTTCCTCCGGTATCGGAACGGTCCCACCGTATGCGGACCACGCGGCGGGTCCGCTACTGCTAACCGCTCGCTAACACGGTGGCAACAAACGACCCGGAAACTGGGGCGCCATAGCGGTATACCACTAACCGGCTCATGGGCCCCGTTTCCTGGAGGCATCCCAGTGGCACCTTCCCGACCTCTCCTCGCTCCCGCCGCCGTCGCCGCGTCCGTCGTGTCGGGGCTGCTCCTGCTGACCGCCTGCGGCGGGACCTCGGCGGCCGACGGCGGGAAGGACGGCGGCACGCTCAAGGTCGGCGTCCTCTTCCCCGGTTCGCTCTCCGACGACGGCTTCATGGGCTCGGCCCACCTCGGATACCAGCGGGCGGAGAAGCAGCACGCCGGCACGGTGGAGTTCAGCAAGGTCGAGCAGGTGGCGACCGCGGACTACGAGAAGGCGCTGGTCCGCTTCGCCACCACCTCCGACCTCGTGATCTCCATCGGCGGCCAGACCGACGCCGATGTGCGCAACGTCGCGGCCCGCTTCCCGCAGGTGAAGTTCGCCGAGATCGGGGGCCCCGCCGACGGCAAGCCCCTCGCGAACCTCTCGCTCTACGACCCGCAGCAGGCCGAGGCGGCCTTCCTCTCCGGGGCGGCGTCCGCGCTGCTCTCCGAGAGCGGAACGGTCGGATTCATCGGCGGTGCGGAGCTCCCGGCGATCGTGAACGCCGCCAAGGAGTTCGGCAGGGGTGCCGAGGCGGCAGACCCGGACGTCAAGGTCCTCGCACCGCAGTACGTCGGCGACTTCAACGACGTCGCCAAGGCCAAGCAGTCCGCGCTCGCCGACTTCGGCGCCGGTGCGGACGTCCTGGGCCAGGTCCTCAACCTCGGCCACAAGGGGGTCGCCCAGGCGGCCGGGCAGCGCGACGGAGCCCTCATCGGCGGTCCGATCGCCCACAAGTGCGGGAGCGACCCGGCGTACGCCGGATATGTGGAGACGGACATCGGCGCGGAGATCGAGTACGCGGTCGACCACCTGGTCGCCGGCGACTGGAAGGCGGAAGCCGTCCACTTCGGCCTGACCTTCGAGGAGCCGCACAACGACATCGTGCTCTGCGACACCACCGACCCGGCGGTGGGCGAGAAGCTCGACGAGCTGGAGCGGAAGATCACGGCCGGCGAGATCACCACCCGATGAACACGGCCGCTCCCGCGCTGGAGATCACCGGGCTCACCAAGTCCTTCGGCACGACGCGGGCCCTGGACGAGGTGGACCTCGTCGTCGAGTCCGGCACCGTCCACTGCGTGCTCGGGGAGAACGGCGCCGGCAAGTCGACCCTGTGCCATGTCGTGGGCGGCTCGCTGGTCCCGGACGAGGGCAGCCTGCGCCTGTACGGCTCGCCCTACGCGCCCCGCCGGCCGGCCGACGCGCTCGCCTCCGGGATCGCCATGGTCCACCAGCACTTCAGCCTCGTACCCACCCTGACCGTCGGGGAGAACCTGCGCCTGCTGCGCCTGCGGGACCTGCCGCGGCGGGTGGCACGGGTGCGCGAGGAGTACGGACTCGAGCTGGACCTCGACGCACGGGTGAGCGAACTGCCCGTCGGCGTGCGCCAGCGCGCCGAGATCGTCAAGGCACTGCTGCGGGAACCCCGGCTCCTCGTGCTGGACGAGCCGACGGGCGTCCTCGGGCCGGCCGAGACGGACGCCCTGCTGGTGACCTGCCGCCGGATCGCCGAGTCAGGCCACGCGGTGGTCCTGGTGACGCACAAGCTCGGCGAGGTGGCACGGGCCGGAGACGCGGCGACCGTGCTGCGCGGCGGGCGGGTGTCCGGCGGCGGGCCGCTGGCCGAACTGCCGCCCGAGCGGCTGGTGCCGCTGATGATCGGCCGGCCCGCCGGCTCGCTCGACGCGGGGCTCGCCGGGACGATCGGGCCGGCCCCCGACGGGCGCTCCCCGGAGACCGGGGCCCCCGGCACCGAGCACGCGGCCGTCGGCGCTGCGGAGTCCGAGGGCCGTAGGAAGTCCGGCCCGGTGGAGTCCGGCGGCGCGCCCCGTGACCGTACGGCGGCGGCAATGCGTCTGCGCGACGTCAGTGTGCGGCGCGCGGACGGGACCTCCGCACTGGACGGGGTCTCCCTGGACGTCGGGTTCGGGGAGATCGTCGGGATCGCCGGGGTCGAGGGCAACGGACAGAGCGAGCTCATGGCGCTGCTCGGTGGCTCGCTCACTCCCGCCGCGGGGTGTGTGGAGCTCGACGGACGGGACCTCACGCGTGCCGCGCCGCGCGAGCGGAGCCGGGCGGGACTGGGTGTGGTGCCCGAGGACCGGCTCCACGAGGGCTGCGTGCCACAACTGCGGGTCGACGAGAACCTGTTCCTCGGACGACTCGGCCGGTTCCGGCGCTACGGGGTGTTCCTGGACCGGCGGACCATGGGCCGCGCCGCGGACGCGGTGCTCACCGAGCACGGCATCCGGGCCGACGGCCCGGGGGCCCTGATGTCGTCCCTGTCCGGCGGCAACCAGCAGAAGGTCGTGCTGGCACGGGAGTTGGCGCTCGATCCGCTGGTCTGCCTGGCGGCGGCCCAGCCCACCCGCGGCCTGGACATCGGGGCGGTGGGCGCCGTGCACTCCCGTATCCGTGACGCGGCCGCCGCCGGGACGGGCGTGCTGGTGGTCTCCAGCGAGCTGTCCGAACTCCTCGTCCTGTGCGACCGGATCACCGTGGCCTACCGGGGGAGGCTGCTGGGCCCCGTCGATCCGTCGGAGCCCGACGCCCTGGACCGGATCGGCGCCCTGATGCTCGGCGCGCACGCCCCGGAATCCGGCGGGGGGAGCGCGGCTCGCACATCCGAGGCCGGCCGCACGTCCGAAGCCGCGCACTGAACCCCTCCCCCGCAGCACCCGCGCCCGTCCGGTCGCCGGCCCCGGCCCGGACGCGTGCCTCCCGACACCTCAAGGAGCCGCCATGTCACCCCCACCGCTTCCCCTGTCCGCCCCCGTCCCGGCCCTCCGCACGGCAGGCGCCCGCATCGCCCCCGCCCTGAGACACCCCGTCGCCGTCGGCGTCCTGGCGGTCCTGCTCGCGGGTGCGGCCGGGCTGGGGCTCGTGAAGGGTGCGGGAACGGAGCCCGCGGTCGCCTGGGACGCTCTCGTCGAGGGCATGTTCGGATCGCCGTACGCCATCGGGAGCTCCCTGAACTCCGCGGCCGTGCTGGCCCTCATCGCCACCGGGTTCACCGTCGCCCACCGCGCGGGGCTGGTGAACGTGGGCGGCGAGGGGCAGCTCTGCGCGGGCGGGCTGGCCGCCGCGGCCGTGGGCATGACGCTGCCCGCCGGTGTCCCGGCCGCGCTCGGTGTGCCGGTGGTCCTCGTCGCGGGATGCGTGGCGGGCGGCGCCTGGGCCGGGATCGCCGGCTGGCTGCGGGCGAAGAGGGGCACCAGCGAGGTCATCACCACGCTGCTGCTCAACTTCGTCGGTGTGGGGCTCGTCTCGGTGGCCGTCCACGAGGAGGCGCTGCTGCGCCAGCCCGTGACCTCGTCCGAGACGCTGCCGCAGTCCGCGCCGCTGCCCGAAGGCGCCCGGCTGCCTCTGATCGGCGGCATCGAGTCACCCGCGACCGCGATCGTCGTGATCGCGGCCGTCGCCGCCTTGGTCACCGGGCTGGTGCTGCGGCACACGGCCATCGGTCTGCGGCTGCGGTCCGTCGGTCACTCCCCCGCCGCCTCGGCCCGGCTCGGACTTCCCGTGGCGCGCCTGGAAACGGGCAGCCTGGCCTTCGCCGGCGCGGCCGCGGGACTCGCGGGCGCGGCCCTCGTCGCCATCGCCCCGTATGTGCTGGCCGAGCACTTCTCCTCCGGCTACGGCTTCTCCGGGCTGGTGGTGGGCCTGCTCGCCCGCGGCTCTCTCACCGCCGTGGCCGCGGTGTCGCTCCTCTTCGGCTTCCTCACCAACGGCGGCATCAACCTGCAGCTCGCGGCGGGGGTTCCCGCTTCCTCCGTCCAGATCGTGCAGAGCCTGCTCGTCCTGTTCGTCGCCGCGGCCATGTTCGGAACCACACGCAACGGGAGGGCCTCATGAGTGCGGTCGTGGAGGAGCTCGCCTCCGGTGGGGTGCGCCTGGCCGTGCCGCTCCTGCTCGCCTCTTCGGGAGAGCTGCTGAGCGAACGCGCCGGCGTACTCAACCTGTCCGTCGAAGGCATGATGCTGACCGGCGCCTTCGCGGGCGCGGCAGGCGCCCTGGCCTCGGGGAGCGCGGGCGTGGGCGTGCTGGCCGCCCTGGCCGCGGGGCTGCTCTTCGCCGCCCTCCAGGCCCTGCTCAGTGTCGTCCTGCGCGCGGACCAGATCGTCACGGGAATCACCGCGAACGCCCTCGCCCTCGGCGCGACGACGTACGGCTCCCGCGTCTTCTTCGGCGACGGCGCGGCGGACTCGGTGCCCGGATTCGACCCGGTCGCCGTCCCCGGCCTGCACAGCATCCCCGTGCTGGGACCGGCCCTCTTCGAGCAGACCGTCCTCGGCTACGCCGCCTTCGCCGTCGCCGCCGCCCTGGCCCTGGGATTCAGCAGGCGCACGGGGTGGGGGCTGGCGGTCGACGCGATCGGGGAGGACGCGACCACCGCCGACCGCTGCGGGCTTCCGGTACGAGCCGTCCGGTGCGCGGCCGTGCTGCTCACCGGGGCCGTCTCGGGCCTGGCGGGCGCACAGCTGGCCCTTTCGGAGGTGCACGCCTTCAGCGACAACATCACCGGCGGCATCGGCTACCTCGCGGTCGTCGCGGTGATCGCGGGCCGCTGGCGGGCCTGGCCCACGATCGCGGCCTGCCTCTTCTTCGGCGTCGCGCAGGCACTGCAGTTCGCCGCACCCGCCCTGGGGCTGCACCTGTCCGCGCCCCTCCTGACCACGCTGCCGTATGTCATCGCGCTGCTCGCGGTGAGCGGGCTGGTCGGCCGCAGCCGGGCGCCGTCGGGGCTCACCACCCCATTCCTGCGCGGCAACTGACCGCACCGAACCTCTCCGACCAAGGACACACGACATGACGCTGATCCTGACCCGCTCCGACATCGCCGCGCTGCTCGCGGACGCACGGGAGGACATCGAGAGGGCGGTGGAGAGCTGCCACCTCGATCTGGCGCTCGGCAGAGCCGTCCTGCCGCCCCCGCCGGCGATGCCGCTCCCGGGGTCGGACGGGACGTTCCTCGCCATGGCGTCGGCTTCCGCCCCGGCGGGTCTCGCCACCGTGAAACTTCTGGCGGACCTCCCCTCCAACCGCGAGCGGGGCCTGCCCGTGCAGCGGTCGGCCGTCCTGGCAGTGTCCGCGGACACGGGTGCGTGCGAGGCCCTGCTCGACGGGGCCGAGGTGACTCGGGCGAGAACCGCCGCCGCCACCGCCGTCGCCACCCGCGTCCTCGCCCGGAAGGACGCGCGCGTCCTGGGGCTCGTCGGAACCGGCCCGCTGGCGCGGGCCCACGCCCGCGCCCTGCTGCCGGGCCGCGGCTACGAACGGATCGTGCTCTGGGGACGCGACCCCGGCCGGAGCCGCGAGCTGGCGGCCTGGATCCGTACGGAGCTCGGCGTGGACGCGCGTGTGCTGGCCGGACCGCAGGCCGTGACCGAGGCCTCGGACGTCCTGTGCACGCTGACGCCGTCGCGGGAACCGGTGATCCGGGGCGCGTGGCTCTCCCCCGGCCAGCACATCAACGCCGTCGGCGCCCCGCCGCGCCCCGACCACCGGGAGATCGACACGGAGGGCGTCGTACGCTGCCGGATCGTCGTCGACGCCTGGACGACGGCCCGCGCGAAGTCCGGCGAGGTGCTCATTCCGCTCGCCGAGGGCGCGCTCGGCGAGGACGACTTCCGCTGCGAACTCGGCGACGTCCTCGCGGGAACCGAGCCGGGCCGGACCTCGGACACCGACCTCACACTCTTCAACTCGGTGGGCGTCGGCCTCCAGGACCTGGCCGTGGCACGGCTGTTGATCGACGCCGCCGACGCCCGCGGCGCGGGTACCCGGATCGATCTGGGCAGCTGACCGCCATCCGCCACTCACTCCGTAGGGCCGGGCCGGGGTGACGATCGGCACAGCAGCCGGAATGGCCGTGGTGTACACCGGGCCCGGTTCAGTAGCGTGCGGGGCATGAGCACTTCCGACGCAACCCCGGTCACAGCCTCGGCCCTCGCCCACCCCCTCTTCGCCGAAGCCCTGCGGGAGCTGGGCCTCGAGGTCGAGGTACGCCGCTTCCCCGACGCCACACGCACCGCGGTCGAGGCCGCCGCGGCGATCGGCTGCGAACTCAGCCAGATCGTCAAGTCCCTGATCTTCGAGGCGGACGGCGTACCGGTCCTGGTCCTGATGGACGGCTCCTCACGGGTGGACGTGGAGCTCGTACGGAGCGAACTGGGCGCCGCGAAGGTCGAGCGGGCGCGGGCCGACCTCGTCCGCGAGACCACCGGATACGCGATCGGCGGCGTGCCTCCCTTCGGCCACCGTACGAAGACCCGGGTGCTTGCCGACCGGGGCCTGCTCGTTCACACCGAGGTATGGGCCGCGGCCGGCCACCCGCACGCCGTCTTCCGGCTCGATCCCGCCACCCTGGTCGAGCTCGCGGGCGGCACCCTCGTGGACGTACGCGAGCGGACCGCGTGACCCCGTTGGTGGTGGCGGCCGTCCTGGCCGCCGCGATCACGCACGCGAGCTGGAACGCCATCGCCCACGCCATACGTGACCAGTTGCTGTCCTTCACCCTCATCTCGGGCGGCGGGGCGCTGATCGGAGCCGTACTGGCCTGCCTCGCCCCGCTTCCGGCGGCCGGCGCCTGGCCGTATCTGCTCGCCTCCGCGGGCCTGCACGTGGCGTACATGCTGCTGCTGATGCGCTCGTTCACGCTGGGCGACTTCGGCCAGATGTACCCGATCGCCCGCGGCACGGCCCCGCTCGTCGTGACGGTGCTGGCCGCCGTGTTCATCGGTGAGATCCCGGACGGCTGGGCGACGGCGGGCGTGGCCGTGGCCTCTGCGGGACTCCTCGGCCTGGCCCTGTGGGGCATCCGCGGTTCCGGCAGCCGCCCCCACTGGCCGGCGATCCTGGCGGCCCTCGCGACGGGTCTCGCCATCGCCGGATACACGACGGTCGACGGGGTCGGGGTACGTGCCTCGGGGACGCCGATCGGCTACATCGGCTGGCTGATGACCGTGCAGGGCGTGGTCATCCCCGCGTACGCCTACTGGCGCAGAAGGGGCGAACTGATGCCCCAGCTGCGGCCGTTCGTGGCGCGGGGGCTCCTGGGCGCGGCTCTTTCGGTCTCCGCCTACGGCCTCGTCCTGTGGGCGCAGACGAAGGCCCCGCTCGCCCCGATCGCCGCGCTCCGCGAGTCCTCGATCATCGTGGGTGCCGCGATAGGGACGCTGTTCTTCAAGGAGCGGTTCGGGGCCCCGCGGATCGCGGCGGCCGGGCTGATGGTGGTCGGCATCGGGCTGATGCTGCACACGAGTTGAACGGGCCGTCTCAGAACTTGCCCGACTGCTCCTCGGTGCGGTGACCCAGCCCGGCGCGGAACTCCGCGAGGAAGCTCACGCCCAGCGGCGGCCACCCCCAGAAGTCGAAGGCGAGCGCCCCGAGGTCGAATCCGGGTCCGAAGTCCCATTCGGTGACCGGCACGAGGACAGCGCAGGCTGGGCAGGTCACTTCGCCCCGTCCCGTCTCCTTCCACGCCGCGATGCCGTCCCTGAACGGCCGCCAGACCTCCTCGTCCGCCTCGAACGACTCCGGGTGGTCGATGACGACGGTGCGGGTCGCGCACCGCGGGCAGGTCGCCGAATCCGCCTCGTCCTCGCCCTGGCCGCCGACGTGGTAATCACGGCCGACGACGACCGCAACGGGGCCGGGGAGCCATGAGGGGTCCGAGGCGTCGGCCACCGCGCGCGCCCAGTCGGGGCCGGGTGCGTATCCGTGGTCGACGGACAGGCTGTACACGCCGTCCCCGGTCATCTCACGCGTGACGATCCCCTCGGCGACCATCCAGTCGACCATCCTCCCGGCGAGCGGTCCGGCCTCCTCACCGGTCGCCTCCAGATCGACCACGCGCTCGAAGAAATCACCCATGGTGCCACCCGTGTTCCGTGTCGGAGTCCGCTTCGTACCGGGCTCGTCACCCTGTCACACGGGTACGACAGCGGACGCCGCCAACTCGACCACCACCTCGTCGTCCTCGGCCTCACCCGTCGGCAGGAAACCGAGCGAGGTCCAGAGCGCTGCGGCGCCGGTGTTGCCCGGGTCGTACGACAGCCGGATCACCTCGCAGCCGTCCCGGCCCGCCAGCCACGCGGTGAGCGTGCGCGCGGCGGCGCGCCCGATCCCCGCGCCCTGCTCGGGCCCGTCGATGAGCACGCCGCCGATCCAGTACGAACCGTCCTCGTCCCGGGCCCACATCACGTGCCCGAGCGGGAGTTCGCCCGCATGGACGGCGAGCGAGTGCCAGGTGTCCTCGCGCGTCGTCAGGAGCAGATAGCGGGCCGCGAGCGCGGGGGCGAAGCCGCGCTGGCCGTCCAGCGGGGCGACGTCGGCGACCGCACGCCAGGTGTCGTCGGTCACCTCGCGCAGGGTGACGCTCCGTCCGGTCCTGTCGGTGAAACCGTGGTCGATCATCCGCGGAGGGTAGAGCGCGGGCCGCCGTTGCCGCCAGCGGGTTTCGTCCTCACCCGTCCTCACCCGTCATCGCCTTGCGGAAGCCCGTGTTGACGGCGAGGAGGCCGCCGTCCACCCGCAGGGTGGTGCCGGTGATCCATGCCGCGTCCCGGGAGGCGAGGAAGGCGACGGCGGACGCGATGTCGTCCGGTTCGCCGATCCGGCCGAGCGGATAGAGGGCGCTAGCCCGCTCCAGTTGGGCGTCGCGGCCCGCCCAGCCCTCCGTACGGATAGTGCCGGGGGCGACGAGGTTGACGCGGACGCCCCGTGGTCCCGCGTGGCCGGCGAGCGTACGGGTCAGGCTGGCCAGTCCCGCCTTCGCGGCGCTGTAGGCGTGCCCGCCGAAGTCCTGTTCGCCGTTGACCGAGCCGATGTTGACGATCGCTCCCCGGCCGGACGCCACCAGGTGCGGCAGTGCGGCGCGGGAGCAGCGGTAGGGGCCGTTCAGGGTGACGTCGAGGGTACGGGCCCAGGGCTCGTCCTCCTCGTCCTCGAAGAGCGCGGCGTCGTCGTGGTTGCCGTAGGCGTTGTTGACCAGGACGTCGAGACTGCCGAAGACGGCGACCGCGTGGGCCACCGCCGCGTCGACCGCCGCCCGGTCGCCCACGTCGCAGGCCAGGGATTCGGCGGTGCCGCCCGTCTCGCGTATCCCGGCCGCCGTGCGCTCGGCGCGCCCGGCGTCCAGATCGGTGACCAGGACGGCCGCGCCCTCGGAGGCGAGCCGGCGGGCGATGGCCGCCCCTATGCCCTGTCCCGCGCCCGTGAGGAGCGCGGAGTACCCATGGAAGCGAGGAGAAGTCATAGCGCCGACCGTACTGCCCTGACCAGGGCCTGGGCACGGGGATCGGCGGTAACTCCCTTCTGCAGACCATTCGTCACATAGCCGAGCGCGATGCCCGATTCGGGGTCGGCGAAGCCCAGCGAACCACCGCGGCCCGGGTGCCCGAACGACCCGGGGCCGAGCAGTGGCGCAGCCGGGCCGTGCAGCATGTAGCCGAGGCCGAAACGGGTGTTGACGACCAGCACGCGGTCCGGTCCCGCGGACTCCTCGGTACGGGCCAGCGTGAGGGTGGCGGGCGCGAACAGCCGCTGCCCGTCGACCTCGCCGATCATCGCGGCGTAGCAGCGGGCGAGCCCCCGCGCGGTGGCGACGCCGTTGGACGCGGGGAGTTCGGCCGCGCGGTAGGCCGGGTCGTTCTCGTCGGGGAAGGGGTCGATCGCCCCGAAGGCGCGGCGGGTGAGCGAGGCCGGGTCGCCGTAGGCCTCGACGACGGATCGCTTGGGGCGCATGCGCAGGGCGCCGCCGACTTCGGCCGGCGGGGGTTCGACGGGGCCGATCCGCCCGATCCTGTGGGCCTCGTCCGCCGGGAGGCCGAACCAGAAGTCCAGGCCGAGGGGGCGCGCGATCTCCTCGGCGATCCAGCGGCCGATGGTCCTTCCGGTGACCCGGCGCACCAGTTCCGCGACGAGCCAGCTGTAGGTCTGGGCGTGGTACCCGTGGTCGGTGCCGGGCTCCCACTGGGGCCGCTGGTCCGCGACGGCCCGCGGCCCCGACACCTGGTCCGCGGCCTCCTCGGGCGTCAGGGTCGCGTCGAGGGCGGCAAGACCGGCACGGTGGGCGAGGAGGTGGCGCACGAGGACGCGCTCCTTGCCGTTCGCCTTGAACTCCGGCCAGTACGTGCCTACGGGGGCGTCGAGGTCCACCTGTCCGCGCTGGTGCAGCAGCAGCGGTACGGCGGCGGCGACGCCCTTTCCGGCCGAGCGGACGATCTGCACGGTGTCCACGGCCCAGGGTTCCACGCCGTCGACATCTCTCGTTCCGGCCCACAGGTCCACGACCTTGCGGCCGTGCCGGTAGAGGGCGACCGCCGCTCCCCGTTCCCCGCGCTGTTCGAAGTTACGGACGAAAGCGTCCCGTACCGCCTCGAATCCCGGCGCCACCGTGCCCCGTACGTCCACGCCTGCTCCCGCACTCCCGCTCATCCCCCCATGGTGCATCGCGCCGCAGGTGGAACGGGGGGCGGGTCACCATCTGTTCACGGACGCGGAACGGACACGGAACGCGGATCGAAGCCGAAGGGCAGCTCCAGCCGGTGCCTGCGCATGAGTGCGTCGTCGCACAGCAGGTCCTGTGTGCGGTCGTCGGCGGCGATCACCCCATCGCTGAGGATGACGGCGCGCGGGCAGAGTTCGAGGGCGTACGGCAGGTCGTGGGTGACCATCAGCACGGTGACGTCCAGGGAGCGGAGGATGTCGGCGAGTTCACGCCGGGAGGCCGGGTCCAGGTTGGAGGAGGGCTCGTCCAGGACGAGGATCTCCGGCTCCATGGCGAGGACGGTCGCGACGGCGACGCGGCGGCGCTGGCCGAAGGAGAGGTGGTGCGGGGGCCGCGTCGCGAACTCCTCCATGCCGACCCGCTTCAGCGCGGTCATGACCCGCTCCTCCAGCTCGGGTCCGCGCAGTCCGCCCGCGGCCGGACCGAAGGCGACGTCCTCGCGGACGGTCGGCATGAAGAGCTGGTCGTCGGGGTCCTGGAAGACGATGCCGACGCGGCGCCTGATCTCCGCCAGGTTCCTCTTCTCCACGGGCAGCCCGGCGACCCGGACGGTTCCGGCGCCCGCGGCGAGGATGCCGTTGAGGTGGAGGACGAGGGTGGTCTTGCCCGCGCCGTTGGGGCCGAGGAGCGCCACGCGTTCGCCACGGGCCACGGCCAGGTCGACGCCGAAGAGGGCCTGGTGGCCGTCGGGGTAGGCGTAGGCGAGGCCGCTGACCTCGAGGGACGGTACGGGGGCGGTGGGCAGGCTCATACGGTCCATCCCAGCAGACATACGACGAGGGCGAGCACGGGGAGTGCCGCGGCGTGCGCCCACTGGGTCCGGGAGGCGGTCACCTCGTCGATCACCGGCATGGTGCCGGTGTAACCGCGGCTGACCATCGCGAGGTGGACGCGTTCGCCGCGCTCGTAGGACCGGATGAAGAGGGCGCCCGCCGTCTTGGCGAGGACACCCCAGTGGCGCAGTCCGCTCGCCTCGAAGCCGCGGGAGCGCCGGGCGATCGACATCCGGCGCAGCTCGTCCGTGATGACGTCGCCGTACCGGATCATGAAGGACGCGATCTGGACGAGTAGGGGCGGCAGCCGCAGCCGCTGGAGGCCGAGCAGCAGGGAGCGCAGCTCGGTGGTCGAGGCGAGGATCACCGAGGCGGCCACACCGAGGGTGCCCTTCGCGAGGACGTTCCAGGCGCCCCAGAGACCGGGCACGCTGACGGAGACACCGAGCAGCTCGGTCTGCTCGCCGGGCACGACGAACGGCATGAGCAGGGCGAACGCGACGAACGGCACCTCGATGACCAGGCGCTTCAGCAGGAACCCGGGTGAGATCCGGGCAACCGCGGCGACGGCCGCGAGCAGCGCCGCGTACAGCGCGAAGGCCCAGACGGCCTCGCGCGGGGTGGAGACGACGACCACGACGAAGCAGAGGACGGCGGCGAGCTTGCAGTGCGGGGGGAGGTCGTGGACGGGCGAGTGCCCGTGACGGTAGAGCTTGTGTGCGTGGCCGGCGCCCATGTCAGACGGACTCGGTGGTGCGGGTCGTGGGTGCCTCGGGCGTACGCCGACGGCGCACCGCCCAGAACACGCCGCTGCCGACGACGACGGTGGCGCCCACACCGATCACTCCGGCGAGGCCTCCGGAGACACGGGCGTTGCTGACGTCCTTGACGCCGTAGTCGGCGAGCGGGGAGTCGGCGGCGCCGTGTTCCTGGACCTTCTCGTCGATGCCCTTGTCGGCGGCGACCTTCTCCAGGCCGTCCGGGTTCGCGGAGGCGTAGAAGGAGACGAAGCCCGCGAGGACGAGCGCGGCGACCAGGCCGGTGGCCCAGACCTTGCGCGTGGAGCGGGCCGCGACGGGGGCCGGCGAAGGGGCGGCTACTGGTGCGTCAATGAGCGCACCGTCGACCCGGAGCTTGAGCGGGGCTGTGAGTCCACGGGCCCCGTGCACCAGGTCGGGGCGCACCGCGATCACGGCACCGACGGTCAGCGCGGTGATCGCCGCCTCCCCGATGCCGATCAGGACATGGACGCCGACCATCGCGGTGAGGACCTTGCCGATGGGCACGTCGGTGGTCCCGCCGATCGCGTAGATCGCGGTGAACGCGACGGCGGCGGCCGGCACGGACACCAGTGCGGCCACGAAGGCCGCGACGGTCGTGGAGCGGCGGGTGCGGGGCAGCACACGGGTCAGCCCGCGGAAGAGGGCGTAGGCGACGACGGTGGTGACGACCCCCATCACCGTGATGTTCACGCCGAGTGCGGTGAGGCCGCCGTCGGCGAAGAGGATGCCCTGCATCAGCAGGACGACCGCTATGCAGAGCACCCCTGTGTACGGCCCGACCAGGATCGCCGCCAGCGCTCCGCCCAGGAGGTGGCCGCTGGTGCCCGCCGCGACCGGGAAGTTCAGCATCTGCACGGCGAAGATGAACGCGGCGACGAGCCCGGCAAGCGGTGCCGTCCGCTCGTCCAGCTCGCGCCTGGCGCCGCGGAGACCGACGGCGACCGCGCCTGCGGCGACAACACCTGCGACGGCGGAGACGGGTGCGTTGATGAAACCGTCGGGTACATGCATGGAGTGGCTCCGCTTTCGGGCGTTACTGCTGGCGGGGTCAGGAAACGCTCCATGATAGAGCCCTGTTGCAAACAGTTCGCAAGAGCGCAGGGATGACAACTACCCCAACCCTCGACATGCCCAAATGGGAATATATGGGACATTAGGGGGAGAGATTTTCACACAGGAGGAGCCGGCCATGTCCCTCGTGATCCAAGAACACGCCCGAGCCCGGCTCATCACCGACGGCCCCGACCCCCGCCTGGTCCCCGTCGAACTGCGGTGCGACCCCGAGGAGCCGCAGACCGTCCAGGTCCGCCTCCCCGGAGGCGTCGACTGGTCCTTCGCCCTCGACCTGCTGGAACGCGGCCTGCGCTCCCCCGCCACCCGCGGCGACATCCGGATATGGCCGTGCGGCCGGGCCCAGCTGGTCCTGGAACTGCACTCGCCGGACGGCGTCGCCGTCTTCCAGTTCGACAAGGCGCCCTTCATCCGCTTCCTGTCGCAGATCCGCGCGAGGACGGCGAAGCGCCCTGCGGCCACCACCGCCACCGCCACCCGCGCCTGAACAGACGGGAGCCCCCGTGCCGCGTGCACGGGGGCTCCCTTTCGCCCCGGTCCCCCGTCCCCACAGGTAACCGGCGCACCGGGGCCGCGTTCCGCTCGTCCGCTCATCGAGTCGGAAGCGGCCCCGGGGCTCGTGCGGCTCACGCCACGGCTCACGCCACGACGCCCACCGCGGTCATACGCGGACCAGCTCCCGCTCCCCGCCGCCGTCGGCCGGGCCGTCGGTGAGCTCCTTGCGCAGGCCCTCCCCCTCGACGTCCACGTTGGGCAGCACACGGTCCAGCCAGCGCGGCAGCCACCAGGCGCGCCTGCCCAGCAGGGCGAGCACCGCCGGCACGATGGCCATCCGTACGACGAAGGCGTCGAAGAAGACGGCGATGGCCAGCGAGAAGCCGATCATCTTGATCATCGACTCGCTGGAGCCGATGAAGCCGGCGAAGACGGCCATCATGATCACCGCGGCTGCCGTGACCACCCGGGCCCCGTGCCGGAACCCGGTGACGATCGCCTGGCCGGGCGTCTCCCCGTGGACGTACGCCTCACGCATCCGTGTGACCAGGAAGACCTCGTAGTCCATCGCGAGACCGAAGACCACGCCGACCATGAAGATCGGCATCATGCTCATGATCGGACCGGTCTGCTCGACCCCGAAGAGCGAGGCGAGCCAGCCCCACTGGAAGACCGCGACGACCGCGCCCAGGGCCGCGACGACCGAGAGCAGGAAGCCGAGGGCCGCCTTCAGCGGCACCAGCAGCGAGCGGAAGACCACCATCAGGAGCAGGAAAGCCAGGCCGACGACGAGCGCCAGGTAGGGCAGCAGCGCGTCGTTCATCTTCTGCGAGAAGTCGATGTTCATCGCCGTGG
The DNA here is from genome assembly GCF_042728155.1 of Streptomyces sp. NPDC060209. Lineage (NCBI taxonomy): Bacteria > Bacillati > Actinomycetota > Actinomycetes > Kitasatosporales > Streptomycetaceae > Streptomyces > Streptomyces sp. NPDC060209. The sequence continues at coordinate 29,425 of NZ_JBHWZS010000004.1, read as the reverse complement.
CACCGGTGACCAGCACCTCGGCACCCGTGTCGCTCTTGATGCCCGCACCGGCGTCACGGATCGCGTGGACGACGTCCTCCGTCTCGACGGAGCTCGGCCGGTCCTCGGGGATGACCGTGATGGTCGCGGCGTCGCCGGCCTTGTTGAACACGGCCGGGGTGACGGCGGCGACGTGGCCGATGCCCTCGATCTCCTGGGAGACCTGGTCGACGGCGGTCTTGCCGTCCGAGCTGCCCTTCGTGTCCACGACGACCAGCAGCGGGCCGTTGAACCCGGGGCCGAAGCCGTCGGACAGCATGTCGTAGGCCTGGCGCTGCGTGGTGCTCTTCGGCTGCGAACCGTCGTCCGGCAGCCCCATCTCCAGCGAGGCGGCCGGTACGGCGATGGCTCCGAGGCCGATGACCCCGGCCAGCAGCACCCACACCGGCTTGCGCAGCACGAACCGCGCCCAGCGGGTACCCATGTTCGGCTTCGCCTCGGGCTTGTTCTCCGCCTCGGCGGCCTTGCGCGCCTTGCGCCCCATGACCCGCTTGCCAGCGAAGCCCAGCAGCGCCGGGACGAGGGTGAGCGCGATGAGCACGGCGATCGCGACCGTGCCCGCGGCGGCGAAGCCCATCTTCGACAGCATCGGGATGTTGACGACGGCGAGGCCCACCAGAGCGATGACGACGGTCAGGCCGGCGAAGACCACCGCGGATCCCGCCGTGCCGACGGCCCGGCCGACCGCTTCCTCACGCTCCCTGCCCTCGGCCAGTTCGGCGCGGTAGCGGGAGACGATGAAGAGCGCGTAGTCGATGCCGACCGCGAGGCCGATCATCATCGCGAGCGTGGAGGTGGTGGATCCCAGGTCGAGCACGTTCGCCAGGGCGGTGATCAGCGAGACACCGATCCCCACGCCGATGAGCGCGGTGAGCAGCGGCAGCCCCGCGGCGATCAGCGACCCGAAGGTGATCACCAGCACCACCGCGGCGATGGCGACCCCGATGATCTCGGTGGCGCCGGTCTCCGGCATCACCTGGAGCGCGTCACCACCGATCTCCACGGTCATTCCGCTGCTCTGCGCGGCCTCACCCGCGTCCTCCAGCGCCTCCCGCGTCCCGTCGGTCAGCTCCATCGAGCTGACCTTGTAGGACACGGAGATGTAGGCGGTGGAGCCGTCCTGGCTGACGGCCTTGGCCGCGAAGGGGTCGGCGACCGAGGCGACCTGGTCCGAACCGGACTTCAGCTCGCCGACGATCTCCTGGATCTCGGCCTTGTTGGCCGACCCGGTGACCTTCTCGTTCTCGGGTGCCTTGAAGACGACCCGGGCGGTCGCGCCGTCGGCGCTGCCTCCGGGAAAACGCTCGTCCAGCAGGTCGAAGGCACGCTGTGCCTCCGTGCCGGGGATCGAGAAGGAGCTGGAGGTGGCGGTGGACGCGGAGGCCGCGCCGAATCCGGCGAGCGCCAGCAGCGCGACCCAGATGAGGGCGACGTAACGGCGGCGCCTGAAGGCGAGCCGTCCGAGTTTGTACAGGAATGTAGCCACGGAGGGGTTACTCCCGGTCAGGTCGTTGAGTGGAAGAGGGCGTGAGGAACCAGCCCGACGACGAGAGCGGCGTGTCAGGTGGAGCGCGGGGAGAAAGGCCGTGCGGAGAAGAAGGGGACGTCAGACGCCGAGGGCGGGGAACACCACGGCTTCTGCGTAGTCGATGAGGAACGCCTGGTCGACGGGCCGGTCCTCGACCAGCTCACGAGCGGCGAAGGCACCGATCATCATGTGCGGAAGGTAGGACAGCGCCGGATTGTCCGGACGCACTTCACCCCTGTCCACGGCCCGCTGGAGCATCAGTCCGAGACCGGTGAGCTCCGGCTCGATCAGCAGCTCGCGCAGCGCCTGGAAGAGGTCGGGATTGTTGTGGACCGCCTGACCGAGCCCCCGCATCAGTGCGGAGTTCTTCTCCATCTGGCAGTCGTCGGTCCGCTGGAGCACGGCGTGGAAATCACCGCGCAGTGAACCGGTGTCGATCTCGGCGAGCTGCACCGGCTTGTTGTGCCGCAGCGCCTTGACGACGAGTTCGGCCTTGCTCCCCCACTGGCGGTAGAGGGTGGCCTTACTGGAACGGGTACGGGCGGCAACGGCGTCCATGGTCAGGGCTTCGTAGCCGACCTCGCCGAGCAGATCGAGCACGGCGGCGTACAGCTCGCTCTCGCGTTCGGGCGTGAGCCGGCTGCGTGCCATGGGTCGACCTCCTCTGATTGCGCCTGCTGGATGGTACGTCAGTCGAAGATCAACCAACGGAACGAAACGGTTTCGTACACTTCGAAGATACTCCCCTCCCTCATCGAAACGAAACGGTTTCGCTTGTGTGCTGCACCACAAGTTGCCGCGGGCCCTTCACACGGAAAGCATTGGAGGGTGAGTGACGACGTCGCGTATCTCCGTTTCCCGCACCTCCACAAGGACTTGCTCTGCTTCGCGGCGGAGGACGACCTCTGGGTCTCCCCTCTCGCCCCGTCAGGGCAGCGGCCAGGCCGGGCGTGGCGGCTGACTGTCGACCGGACCAGGGTCAGTCATCCGCGCTTCTCGCCCGACGGCAGCCGAATCGCCTACACGACCTGGCGCACGCTCGATCCAGAGATCCATCTGGCCCCGGTCGACGGCGGGCCGGCCCGCAGACTCACCTACTGGGGGTCGACCGACGCCCGGGTCTGCGGCTGGAGCCCCGACCCCGGGGACTCGTCCCAGATCCTCGCCGTCTCCTCGCACAACCAGCCGTTCTCGTACTTCTCGTGGGCGTACAGCGTCCCCACCGACGGCAGCCCCGGCGGCAAGCTCCCCTGGGGGCCTGTCTCCGACATCGCCGTCGCCGACATCGACGGCGAACGGCGCACCCTGCTGCTCACCGGAAAGCCTCCGCACGAGCCGGCGGCCTGGAAGCGGTACCGGGGCGGTGCCACGGGCCGCCTGTGGCTGCACGGCGAGCGGCTGCTGCCGGACATCGGCGGACACCTGGACGCGCCGATGTTCGTCGGGCGCCGGATCGCCTTCCTCTCCGACCACGAGGGCGTCGGCAATCTGTACTCCTGCCTGATGGACGGCAGCGACCTGCGCCGCCACACGGACCACGACGCGTTCTACGCCCGGCACGCCTCCAGCGACGGCAGCAGGGTCGTCTACCAGTGCGGCGGCGATCTGTGGCTGGTCGAGGACCTGGAGTCGCCGGACGCGGTGCCCCGGAAGCTGGAGGTGCGGCTCGGAGGCCCACGGACGGGCCGGCGTACGTACCAGGTGCCGGCGTCCAGCCATGTCGACTCGCTGTCCGTCGACGAGACGGGGAGGGCAAGCGCCGTCTCCGTGCGCGGCAGCCTGTACTGGCTCACCCACCGCGACGGCCCCGCCCGCACGATCACCGACACCCCGGGGGTGCGGGTCCGGCTGCCGGAGATGCTCGGCAGCAGCGGCCGGGTCGCCTACGTCACGGACGCGGAGGGCGAAGACGCGATCGAGATCGCCTACCTCCCCCGGGCCAGCGGCGACCGGCCGCCCCGCCGGCTGGGCGCCGGGCGGCTGGGCAGGGTCCACGAGCTCATCTCCGACCCGGAGGGCGAGCGGCTGGCGATCGCGTCGAACGACGGCCGGCTGCTGCTGCTGGACACGGCGGAGGAGGACGTGGAACCGGCCGGGGTGGAAACCGCCCTCCCGCCGGAAGCCACGGAGGCCGGAGCCGGCGCCGGGCCGGCGGAGACCGGAGCCACCGAGGTCGAGGTCACAGAAGTCGGGACCACCGAGGCCGGGCTCGCCGAGCTCATCCGCTCCGTGAACGGCCCCGTCCGCGATCTGGCGTTCTCCCCGGACGGCCACTGGCTGACCTGGTCGCACCCCGGCGTCGGCCGATCGCTGCGGCAGATCAAGCTCGCCCGGATCACCGGACCGGACGCCCCGGTGACAGTCGATGTCACCAACGGCCGCTTCGAGGACGAGAACCCCGTCTTCACGGGAGACGGCCGCTATCTCGCGTTCCTCTCCTGGCGCGGGTTCGACCCGGTGTACGACGTCCACACCGGCGACCTCTCCTTCCCGCTGGGCTGCCGCCCGTATCTGGTCCCCCTCACCTCGGCCACCCCCTCCCCCTTCGCCCTGCTCCCCGACGGCAGGCCCGCGGCGGGCGGCCTGGACCCCGTGGACATTCCCGAGGGCCCGGTCGAGGGGCCGACGGTCATGGTGGAGTTCGAGGGGCTGGAGAACAGGGTGACCCCGTTCCCGGTCTCCGCGTCGAAGTACTCGGCGCTCCAGCCGGTCAGCGGCGGTGGCCTCGTCTGGCTGCGCTGGCCGATCTCCGGCGCGCTGGGCGAGACCTTCGCCAACCCGGCGGACATGTCGGGCCGCCCCACCCTGGAGCACTTCAACATCGCCAAGGCCCGCAAGACCGAACTGGTCGGCCACCTCGACTGGTTCGCGGTCAGCGGGGACGCGACCCGGCTGGTCGTCATGGACGACGGCGAGCTGCGCGCCGTACCGTCCAACGAGACCGGCGACAACGACACGACCGTCTTCCTCGATCTGCGCCGCATCCTGCACGACGTCGACCCCGCGGCCGAATGGCGCCAGGCGTACGGGGAGGCGGGGCGCATCATCCGGTCCTACTTCTGGGAACCGGACATGTGCGGCATCGACTGGAAGGGCGTACTGGAGCAGTACCGTCCGCTGGTCGAACGGGTCGCGTCCCCCGACGAGTTCGCGGATCTGCTGCGCGAGGTGCTCGGCGAGCTGGGCACCTCCCACGCGTACGTCTCGCCCGCCCGCCGCAACGAGGGCCCCCCGCACTACCAGCGGGCGATCGGGCTGCTGGGTGCCAACCTCGTGTGCCGGGACGGCGAATGGATGGTGCAGCGCATCCTGCCCGGCGACTCCTCCGACTCCAAGGCCCGTTCACCGCTGGCCGGTACGGGGATCCGGGAGGGGGCCGTCCTCACCCATGTCGACGGCCGGCCGGTCGACCCGGTGGCGGGGCCCTACCCGCTCCTGACAGCGGCGGGCGGCACCACGGTGGAGCTGACGTTCCGCCCGGCCCGGGGCGAGTGCGGCGGCCGGTCCCGCCGCATCGCGATCGTCCCCCTGGTCGACGAACGTCCGCTGCGCTACCAGGACTGGGTGGCCAAACGCCGTGAGGTCGTGAGGGAGTTGAGCCATGGCAAGTGCGGCTATCTCCACATCCCCGACATGGGCGGCTCCGGCTGGGCGCAGTTCAACCGCGATCTGCGGCTCGAGGTGTCGCGCCCCGCGCTGATCGTGGACGTGCGGGGCAACGCGGGCGGCCACATCAGCGAGCTGGTCGTCGAGAAGCTCACCCGTACGATCCTCGGCTGGGACCTGACCCGCAACGCCCAGGCGGTCTCGTACGCGTCCAACGCGCCCCGGGGGCCGGTCGTCGCCCTCGCCGACGAGGCCACGTCCTCCGACGGGGACATGATCACGGCCGCGTTCCGGCTGCTGAAGCTGGGGCCGGTGGTGGGCCAGCGCACGTGGGGCGGCGTGGTCGGGATGACCGGGCGGCACCGGCTCGGCGACGGCACGGTGATCACGGTGCCGATGAACGCGGCCTGGTTCGACACGTACGGCTGGTCCGTCGAGAACCACGGCGTCGAGCCCGACCTGGAGGCGCTGCGGACCCCGCTGGACTGGGCGGAGGGCCGCCACGCGGTGCTGGACGACGCGGTCAGGGTGGCCCTGGACCTCCTCGCCGCCCGCCCGGCCGCCACACCCCCCACCTACGACACGGCCCCGAACCTGCGCAGGCCCCCACTACCCCCGAGGTAACCCGGAACGGCCCGGCACATCCAACCCTGCCGCCCGACAAGGCCCGGCACGATCAGGCCCCTTGGGGTCCCCCGGACGAAGTCTGAGGGAGATCGAGGAGCGGGGTCCGGGGCAGAGCCCCGAAGCCCCGCACCGCGCACGACCCGCACCCGCGCCCGCCCCGTGCCGCCGACCGGCACACGCACGAGAAGGGGCGCACCCGGCACCCGGGTACGCCCCAACCAACCGCAGACGCCCAGAGGCGTCAGCCGTCAGCGCTCAGAACGCTCACGCGGACGGTCCTCGCCGCCCTGCGCGCGGTCCCGCGGCTCGGGCCGACGGCCCTGCGCCTGGCCCTGACCCTGGCCCTGGCCCTGTGCCTGGCCCTGGCCGCCGGCGCGACGCGACGCATCGGCGGAGCGCTCACGCGCCTCGCCCTGCTTGCCGCCCGCCTTCTGCTGCTTGGCCTGGTCGGCAAGCTCCTGCGCCTTGTCCTTGAACTGGTCTGCGATACCCATGCTGTTCACTCCTATGTGGGTGCGTGGGGTTGGCCCCGGTGGGACCTCGCTCAGACTTACACACCCGGACATTCACCGCATTTCGATCATTCACGCTGAGTGCGCGCCTTCCGGTCCGCCTCGCCACCGGCCCCCACGAGCCCCTTGCTCACACCGTCGAGCCGAGAGCCGAACCGCTTCATCTCGCGCTGGCCGACGGTCCCTATCACCGCCGGCAGATACCCCCGGATCGACTGCATCCCGCGCAGCCACCACTGGGCGTACACGTGCGCGGAGCGCCGTTCGATCCCCGCCACGATCCGGTCGACCGCCGGGCCCAGGGGGTACGTGCGGTTCGCCGGCCACGGCAGCCGCTGCCTCAACTCCCGCATCACGTCGTCCTCGTCGGCGCCGCGCACCATGTCCGTGTCGGTCCAGGACAGATAGCCGACCCCGACCTTCACGCCCCGGTAGCCGACCTCGCCGCGCAGGCAGTGCGCGAACGCCTCCACCCCGGACTTGGACGCGCAGTACGCGCTCATCATCGGGGCCGGGGTGATCGCGGCCAGCGACGCTATCTGGAGGAAGTAGCCGCGGCTCTCCATCAGCACCGGCAGGAAGGCCCGCGCCGTCACGGCGCCGCCTATCAGGTTCACCTCGATGACCCGCCGCCACGCCTCCGGATCGGAGTCCACGAGCGGACCTCCGGTGGCGACACCCGCGTTGGCGACGACGATGTCGATCTTCCCGAAGCGCTGCTTGACCTCTTCGGCGACCCGGCTCATCGCCACATGGTCGGTGACGTCCGCGTACCAGTGGTCGCTCTCGGAGTGCAGCCGCTCCGAGACCTTCTTCAACTCGTCCGGCTCCAGACCGACCAGCGCCAGCGTGGCGCCCCGCGCCGAGAGCTTGCGGGCGAGCAGCTCGCCCACCCCCCGCGCCGCGCCCGTGACGACGACGACCTGTCCTTCGAGACTCCGCCTGCCGCTCATGCGACCTCCTCCTCGCTCACGGCTTCCGCCGTGCTGCCCGCACCTTCCAGAGTGACGTACAAGGCCACCAGCTCGCGGAGCTTCGCCGTGACCACCTCGGGCGCCTCCACCGGCGTCATGTGTCCCATACCCGCCAGCTCGGTGAGCCCGAGGCTGTGCGGCAGCGCCGCCTCGATGGCCCTCGCGTGCACGGGCGGCGTCAGCCGGTCCTCCGCGCCCGCGATCACCGCGGTCGGCAGCCGCAGCTCCCGCAGACGCGCCTCGAGGTCGAGCTCCGCCAGCACATGCCCCCAGGCGACACGCGCCCCGCGGGGACAGGCGTGGACGATCCTGGCACAGGCGTCCACGCGTTCCGGGGCGGAACCGCGCCCCATCGTGGCGTACTTGAGGATCGCCTTCGACACCGCGTTGACCGGCCCGAGAGGCGCACGCGCGCCGAGGACGGCCGCGGTCATCCGGGTACGGAGTGCACCGGCCCGCAGCGGCAGCACCAGCGACTCGGCCGTCAGACGCGAGCTGCCGGTGCTGCACAGCAGCACGGCCGCCCCGTGATCCCGCACGGCGTCACGGCCCGCCGCCGCCATCAGCGTCATCCCGCCCATGGAATGGCCGCCGAGCACCGCCTTCCGCCCGGGCTCGAGCGTGGCCTTCAGGACCGCTTCGAGGTCGTCGGCCAGCGCACGCGTGCTGTACCCGTCGGGGCCCGCCTCGGGCGTACGGCCATGACCCCGCTGGTCGTAGACGACGACCCGGTGGTCCACCGACAGGTCTCGCACCTGCGCGTCCCAGAAGCGGGTGCTGCAGGTCCAGCCATGGGCCAGGACCACCGCGGGCGCGTCCTCGGGGCCGTGCAGCTCGACGTGGATGCGCGAGCCGTCGGCGGAGACGACGCTCAGTTCGCTCACGGGCACGGGCACGGGCGTGGTGTCCGCCGTCTGCGTCAGCCGGCTCATCGTGCGGCCTCCTCGGTCACAGCCTGCGCCGTGGAGTGGATTGCGGGGGGACGGACGACGTCGTACTCGCCCAGGTCGACGGAGCGCGTGGCCCGCCGGAATTCGGCCGTCGTGCCCGGCCAGACCGTCGTGTTGCGCCCGTTGGCGTCGAGGTACCAGCTGGTGCAGCCGCCGGTGTTCCAGACGGTCCGCTTCATCCGGTCCTGTACCCGCCGGTTCCAGGCGCCGACGGCGGAAGGCCGCGCGTCGAGTGCGGCGCGGCCGCCCAGGACGTCCAGCTGGCGCATGTAGTCGGCCATGTAGTTCAGCTGGGACTCGATCATCAGGATCATGGAGGAGTTCCCGAGCCCCGTGTTGGGGCCGATGATCGTCATCCAGTTGGGGAAGCCTGCCGCGGTCGCACCCCGCAGCGCCTGCATCTCGTCCTTCCAGGACTCGGCGAGGGTGATGCCGTCGGCGCCGACGACCCGGGTGGCGATCGGCATGTCCGTCACATGGAAGCCGGTACCGAGGATGATCACGTCGGCCTCGGTCTCCGAACCGTCCGACCCGACCAGGGTGGATCCCCGCACCTCGGACAGACCGGAGTCGACCACGTCCACATTCGGCTGCGCGAGCGCCGGGTAGTAGGCGTTGGAGAGCAGGATGCGCTTGCAGCCGATGCGGTACGAGGGGGTCAGCTTGGCCCGCAGCGCGGGGTCCTTGATGGCCCGCGCCATGTTCGACTTCGCTATGGACTCGACGAGCCCGAGCTGGTTCGGGTGCTTGGTGAAGGCGCCCACCTGCAACTCCCGGATGCCCCACAGGAGCCCGCGGCGCGCGGTGGCCGTGAAGGGAAGCGCCCGGTGCAGCCACTTCTCGGCGCCGCTGATGGCACGGTCCATGCGCGGCATCACCCAGGGCGGGGTCCGCTGGAAGAGCGTGAGCCGGCCGGCCTTCGGCTGGATCTCCGGGACGATCTGGATCGCGGAGGCGCCGGTGCCGATCACGGCGACGCGCTTGCCGCTCAGGTCGTAGTCGTGGTCCCACCGGGCGGAGTGGAAGACCTTGCCGGGGAAGTCGGCGAGCCCCGGGATGTCCGGCAGCTTCGGGTCGGAGAGGGGACCGGTGGCGGACACGACCGCGTCGGCGGTGATCGTGGAGCCGTTCTCCGTCTCGATCACCCAGTGCAGCTCGTCGTTGTCCCAGCGCATGACGGTGACTTCGTGGTTGAGCCTGATGTGCGGGCGCAGCCCGAAGGTGTCGGCCACGTACTCCAGGTAGGCGCGGATGTGCTGCTGCCCCGAGAAGGTGCGCGGCCAGTCGGGGTTGGGCGCGAACGAGAACGAGTACAGGTGGGACGGTACGTCGCAGGCGCAGCCCGGGTAGCTGTTGTCCCGCCAGGTGCCGCCGACGGCGCCGGCCCGTTCGAGGACCAGGAAGTCGGTGATGCCTTCGCGGCGGAGCCGGACCGCGGCTCCGAGGCCCCCGAATCCGGATCCGATCACCGCCACTCGTACGTGCTCGTGCTGGGCCATGCTGCCGCCTCCCCGCGGTACGTGACACGACTCTGCCAGCAATCACTGGCATTGTTGGGAGGGTAGAGCAGCTCCGTACTGATGGGTAGGGGTCGGGACGAGGAAAGTTACCGGCGGTACAACATAGGGTGCGGGTGTGGCTGAAGGACGCGAGCACCGTGAGTACCGCATGGAGGAGCTGGCCGAGGAGGCCGGCATCACCGTGCGCACCCTGCGCTTCTACCGGGAGCGTGGCCTGATCCAGCCACCCCGCCGCGAGGGCCGCATCGCCTGGTACGACAACCACCACCTGGCCCGGCTGCGCACCATCACGGGCCTGCTGGAGCGGGGCCACACCCTCAACGGCATCGCCGACCTGGCCTCGACCTTCGACAGCGGCCGCGATGTCGCCGAGGTGCTGGGCCTGGGCGAACCCACCGAGGAGACCCCGGTCCGGCTCACGCCCGAGCAGCTCGCCGACTACTTCCAGGACCAGGCCACCGCGGAGAACCTCGCCGCCTCCATGGAGCTGGGCTATCTCGGCATCGACGGCGACGAGATCGTCCACATCAGCCGCCGACTGCTGGAGGCGTCGTCCGAGCTGGTGCGGGCCGGGGTCCCGCTCGACGCCGTGCTCTCCTCGGGCCGCCTGGTCCGCGAGCACGCCGACGCCCTCGCCGACCTCTTCGTACGAGTCCTGCGTACCCACACCGCACACACCGAGCCGGAGCAACTGCGCACGCTGGCGCAGGCGGTGGTGGACGCCGAGCTCTCCATGGCCCTGGACCGGCGGCTGCGCGAGGACGGTCAGCGCTCGTAGGTGACCGTCACCGGCGCGTGGTCGCACGGGCCGCCTGCGGTTCACCATCGAGCGCGACGGCCCCGGCCACGATGCGATCAGGGATGACGAGGAGGGCTGAGACATGCAAGCCGTAAGGGGAGGGCCGGCGCCCGCCTCGGCCTTCTCCTGCACTTCGGAACACACTCGGCATCCCACCGGGGCGCGGAGCTTCGGCGTACCGGAACCCCGCCCCCCTCACGACGTGGCGTAAGAAAGACCCCACCCACTGTCCACTCCGGCAACAGCGGGCAGAGCGTGCTGTCCAGGCGTCCTACCGGGCCTGGAAAACAGCCGTCACGGGCGCGTGATCAGACCAGCGCTCGTCATGGCTGGCGGCCCGTTCCACGTATGCCTTGACCGCCTTGGCAGCGATCCCAGGCGTTGCGCAGATCAGGTCAATCCGCCAGCCGGCGTCGTTGTCGAAGGCCCGGCCGCGGTAGGACCACCAGGAATAGGGGCCCTCCTCCTCCGGATGCAGCGCACGGACCACGTCCACGTACGCCGCCTCGTCGAACACCCGGGTCAGCCACTCCCTCTCCTCGGGGAGGAAGCCGGAGTTCTTCTTGTTGGACTTCCAGTTCTTGAGGTCGGCCTCACGGTGGGCGATGTTCCAGTCGCCGCACACGACCACCTCGCGCCCCTCGGCGGCCGCCCGCTCCTTCAGCCCCTTGAGATAGGGGAGGAAGGCGGCCATGAAGCGCTCCTTCTCCTCCTGCCTCTCCGTGCCCACCTCACCGGAGGGCAGATAGAGACTGGCGACCGTCACCCCCGGGAGATCCACCTCGATGTAGCGGCCGGCGGTGTCGAATTCCTCACTCCCCGGTACCTCGAACCCCCCGAAGCCGATCTGTACGCGCTCCGGCGCGTGCCGTGTGAAGACGGCGACGCCCGCGCGCCCCTTGGCCGCGGCCGGGGCGTACACGACGTGCCAGCCCTCGGGCTCACGCACCTCTTCGGGGAGCTGCTGCGCTTCGGCGCGGACTTCCTGGAGGCAGATCACATCGGCCTCGGTCTGCCCCAGCCACTCGACGAAGCCCTTCTTCGCGGCGGCACGGAGCCCGTTCACGTTCACGGTGGTAACAGTCAGCATCCCGGTACAGTACCTACACACACGTGGTGCATACCTGTACCATGACTCGCATGAATATCCAGTCCCGGCCGTTCGACCACCCCGACGCCGTCAAACTCAACGACCTGGTGCAGCTCGAATACGCCGAGCGCTACGGCGACGAGGGCGACATCACACCGCTCGACGCCGCCATGTTCGATCCGCCCCGCGGACTGTACCTGCTCGCCTACGACGAGCGGGTCCGCCCTCTGGCCACCGGCGGCTGGCGCAGCCAGGAGCGGAACGACGAGGGGTACTCCGACGGAGACGCCGAGATCAAGCGGATGTTCGTGATCCCCGAGGGCCGCGGCCGGGGACTCGCACGCCGCATCCTCGCCGCCCTGGAGGCCGACGCGCGTGCGGCCGGCCGCACGCGCATGGTCCTGGAGACCGGCGACCAGCAGCCCGAGGCGATCGCGCTGTACACGTCGAGCGGCTACACGCTCTGCGAGAAGTTCGGCCATTACCGCACGTACGACAGCAGCATCTGCATGGCCAAGCCGCTGGTCGAGCCCTCCTGACGGGGCTTCGCGGGCACGCCCCCCTTCAGGTGCCGAGCTCCTCGACGATCGAGCGCACCTGCCGCCTGGCCGATGGGGCCCACCACGCGGGCACCGACACCAGCCGGCCGACCGCCGCGCCCAGCCACTCCGGGTCACCGAGCCGGGGCAGCGCCTTCGCGTCCGACAGGCACCGGAACAGAGCTCCCACCACGAAGATGTGTGCGCCGGTGTAGGAACGCTCGTGGTGGGTGTAGTTCGCCGACCAGTCCTCGTACGGATGGCGCAGGAGCCCGCCCACCGAGCAGCCGTCGCGACCGCCGTTGCCGACGCCGCCTCCGAGCGCGTCGAGCACCCCCGCGGTACGCGTGGCCTGCCAGGCCCAGGGGGTGGCCTGGACCCCCGCACTCACGAATCTGGACCACGGGACGACCGCCTGAGGCTTTGGCACTCCGCGCCTGTGGTGCTCCATGCCGTCGGCGGTGAGCACCAGGCACAGGCCGTCCCCTCGCTTCGGGTCCCCGATGACCCAGCGGTCCCCCACCAGCTCCACCGGCCCCAGGTGCTCCGCCATGTTCCCCCCGATCAACAGCAGTTGCCCTCGGTGACCTATCGGCGCACCCGCGCCACCCCGACGTAGAACCCGCTCCGTTCGTACACCGGCGCGGGCTCCTCCTGATACCACTCGGGCGCCGTGACCAGCCCCGGTTCGATGAGCTCCAGCCCCTCGAAGAAGGGCTCGACCTCCTCACGCGTACGCATGCGCAGCGCGATCGCGCCCTTCTTGTACGCGGACTCCGTCTCCCGCTTGAGCTCCGGATGCTGATCGGCGGTCCCGTGCGAGAGGACCAGGTAACTCCCCTCGGGCAGCGCCCCGACCAGCGTGCGGGTGATGCCGTAAGGATCCTGCTCGTCGGGCAGGAAGTGCATCAGCGCGATGAGGGACAGTGCGACGGGCCTCGTGAAGTCCAGCAGCTCCGCGGCGCGTTCGAGGATCGCCTCCGGCTGCCGCACATCGGCGTGGATGTATTCGGTCGCGCCTTCGGGGCGGCTCACCAGGAGCGCTTCCGCGTGACGCAGCACGATGGGGTCGTTGTCCGTGTAGACGACCTTGGCCTGCGGGGTGACCGCCTGGACGATCTGGTGGAGGTTGGGCGCCGTGGGGATGCCGGTACCGATGTCCAGGAACTGGTCGACGCCCTGCCTCGCCAGCCAGGCGGATGCCCGGTGCATGAACGCCCGGTTCCGGGCCGCGTTGGCCCGGGCCTCGGCGGGCAGCTTCTCGGCGACCTCCTGGTCGACCGGGTAGTTGTCCTTGCCGCCGAGCAGCCAGTCGTAGACCCGTGCCGGGTGCGGCTTGCTGGTGTCGATACGGGAGCTGGGTATGCCGGCTGTCACAGTGCGCCCTCCATGCGGAACCACGAACACGCGACCCGCACCTGACCTGCGCAACCCTCAACAGCGGTCACCGGAAGGGCGGGTGAGCGAGGACGGCCCAGGTTACCGGGTGGTCGCCCCGGCGGGGCCCGCCGGATGAACAACACCGCTCACCCCCCGAATCCCGGGGCCCAGGAGTCGAGACCCGGGCCCCGGGGAGCCGTGCCCCGGCGGGACGGCCATGTCACGCCCGAGCGCGGCCGATCCGCCACCCTCGTACTGCGTTCGGGCGCTCATCGGGTGCGACCCGCCCCCTCCACATATTGAGTGAGGGCAGGTGCCGGCCCTCCGGCAACGGAGGCGACGTTCCCGAAGGGACACCCGATGCCAGGACCCATATCGAGACGCCGGGGCGGTATTGCGTGGTGCGTCGCGGTACTGCTGCCGTGCGCCCTCCTCTCCACCGCCGCCGCACCGCAGCAGTCCCTTCACGGAGGCACCGCCGGGGCGTCGACGCTGGAGTGGCGGGCCTGCGAGGACCCGGCACAGAAGGGATTCGAGTGTGCGACGCTCGACGTCCCGCTCGACTACGACAGGCCGGCCGACGACACCATCCATCTCGCCGTGATCCGGCGCGAGGCCACCGAACCGTCCCGAAGGATCGGATCGCTGTTCTTCAACCCCGGCGGCCCGGGAGGGCCCGGCACGGCCGCCTTGCCGGCCTGGTACGACCAGTACGTCCCCGCGGGGCTGCGTGAGCGTTTCGACGTGGTCAGCTGGGACCCTCGGGGTGTGGGCCGCAGCACGGCGGTGCGCTGTTTCGGTGACGCCGAGGAGGCGGCCGCCTGGTGGGCGCGGCAGCCGGCGGGCTTTCCGGTGGGAGAGAAGGAACGGCAGGCCTGGTACGCCGGTCGCGCGGAACTGGCCGACGGATGCCGGAAACGGTCCTCGAAGCTGCTGCCACATGTGTCCACCCCGGACAGCGCCCGCGACCTCGACCGGTTGCGCGACGCCGTAGGCGATCGGCAACTGAGCTACTGGGGCGTCTCGTACGGCACGTTCCTCGGCGCCGTCTATGCCAACCTCTTCCCCGACAAGGTGCGCGGCCTGCTCCTGGACGGCAACGTCGACCCCCGTGGTTACGCGGATGGTTCCATGGACACCGAAGCCCGGCTGACCACCTCCTTGCGCATGGGATCGGACCTGGGATCGGCCGCCACACTGGAGCAGTTCCTGGAACTGTGCGGGCGGGCCCCGGCATCCCGCTGCGCCTTCTCCGCCGGCAGCCCCCAGGCCACCCGCACCAAACTGACCACCCTGATGGAACGGCTCCGACACCGCCCCCTCGGCGATTGGACCTACGCCAGGACCGTGGAGAACCTGCGGTCCTCGCTCTACTTCGTCGCGCCGGGCTGGACCGACGCCGCCGGACTGCTGGAAGAGCTCTGGCAAGGGCGCGTCCCTCCCCTGCCCCCGCCCCCGTCGAGCCGGGTGTACCCCGGGTTCGAGCAGGAGGCCGCAGTCGTCTGTTCCGAGAGCCCCAACCCCCGTGTACTCAGCCGCTACGCCGAACTCGACACCTTCGCCGCGGCACGCGCGGGAGACCTCGGCCGTCGCTGGGTGTGGGACTACGAGTGGTGCGCACAGTGGCCGGCCACCGCCGCCCACCGCTACACCGGTCCGTGGAACCGGCCCACCGCCAACCCGATCCTCGTGGTCAACCCCACCTACGACCCGGCCACGTCCTATCAGGCCGCCGAGGCCATGACCCGCGAACTGGCCGACGCGCGTCTGCTGACCCTCGACGGCTACGGCCACACCGCTCTGGTCAACCCCAGCACCTGCGTCAACCAGCACGCCGTGCGCTACTTCACCACGGGCGTCCTGCCGCCTGTCGGGGCCTCCTGCCGGCAGGACACCCCGCCCTTCGCCCCCGCCGAACCGGTCGGTGGCATCGCGGCAGGCGGCGGCTGGCTCGCCGACGCCCGGAATCCGGGGACGCGGAGCACCCGGCGCCTTACGTAGTTGGTGCACTCAGCTGCCGTACGACGCCAAAGAGCCCCTACCGGGTTTCCCCGGTAGGGGCTCTGAGCTGCGGTGGACCTGTGGGGATTTGAACCCCAGACCCCCTCGATGCGAACGAGGTGCGCTACCAGACTGCGCCACAGGCCCTTGCAACGAGTGAAACTCTAGCACCCTCATCGGGGTGCTCGGAAATCCGTATCCCGGCAGGTCACCGAGTCGGGTTCGCCGTCCGAGTCACTCGTTGGCCGCGCGCGGCCGGTCCTCGTCGTCGTACTGGTCGAAGAGGGGCGTCCGGCCTCGGTCACGGGTGCGCCTCGGCGGGATGACGCGGCGACGCGGGGCCGGATCGGCCTCGGGCGCGGCGGACTCCTGGGTGCCCGTCCGGGTGGGCTCGGCGGGGCTGGACCGGGCCGCGCTCCAGGTCTCGGGGTCGCCGACCTCCACCCCGCCCGTGGCGCGCGGGGCGACGGGGGCGGTGACGTAGGTCGGGAGCGGGACCGGAACGGGCTCCCAGCTGTCGCCCTGGGCCGGACCGCGTTCACGCTGCTGGTCCACCCACTCCGCGTGGTCCGTCTGCTCGACGAGGGCGCGGCGGCCGGCCTCCTGAGGGGAGACCGTGGGAGCGGGCGCGGGCGCTTCGGACTCCTCGTCGGGCTCGGCGGGGGCCGAGGACGCGGGCTGGTGCCTGCGCGGGCGGTTCTCGCGCAGCCGCTGCGCGGCCACCTCGGCCCGGCGGCGGTCCATGGTGAAGACGAACCGACGGCGCTCCTGACCGCGCAGATGCACGATGTACGTGCTCAGCAGCACGGCAGGAACGGCCGGCGCCCACAGGAAGCGGAGTCCGCCCACCGCCGCGACGACCGCGCCGAGCGTGAACGCCATGAACAGGACCGTGGTGGTGCGCCTGCGGCGCGCCAGGACCTGCGAGCGCCGTCGGCGTTCCCGTTCGGACTCCGCGCCGGTAGGCCGTCGGCTCTCCCGCCGGGCGGGCGCCGGGCGGGAGTTCCGATCCTGGGGGCGCTCCTGGTCCGGCCGGTCGAGCGCCGGGTCGCGCAACCGCGCTTCCGTATGTGCCGGGGGCGCGGAAAAGGCCCGGACGTCGACGGACTCCATTCGGTCCGTGACGGCATCCGGGTCCACGTCGCCAGGCGCCTCCTCGGCATCCCGCTCCCGCAGCTCCTTGGCGTAACGGCGCTCCATGGCCGCCCGTCCGGACAGCAGCCGGATGGCGGTGCTGAAGCGTTCCGTCGGACGGGCTTCATTGAGCTCGTCCTGCCTGCGGAGCCACATCGGCACCAAGTAGGCGGCCCAGGCCCCGACGATGACTGCGTAGATGAGGCCGCTGCTGCTCACGCTCACACCGTAGAGGGGTTTGCACGGCAGCATCCGCCAATTGGCCCGGTGTGTCGCACGATCAGGCTGATATGACGGACTTTTTTTGTGATTCTTCGGGTCAACAGTCGACGAAAGTGAGGCTGATTACCGTCAGGGAGCGATCGAATTCGAACACCTATTTCATTTCCCCGGGTGTGTGCGGCGTTCCCGGCCGCACCCTGCGCCAACGCCGCAGCAGCCCGTCGGGCACTTCCTCCGCGGTGAGGGCGAAGATCAGGTGGTCCCGCCACGCACCGTCGATGTGCAGATAGCGTGGACGCAGTCCTTCCGCACGGAATCCGAGTTTCTCCACGACCCTTCGGCTGGGGCCGTTCTCGGGCCGAATGCACACCTCGATCCGGTGCAGCCCGACCGTACGGAAACAGTGGTCGACGGCGAGCGCCACCGCGGTCGGCATGACGCCGCGGCCCGCCACACTCTGGTCGACCCAGTAGCCGACATGGCCCGAGCACATCGAGCCCCAGGTGATGCCCGCCACCGTCAACTGCCCGACGAGACGGCCCTCGTACTCGATGGCGAAAGGCAGCATCCGGCCGGCGTTCGCCTCGGCGCGCAGATGGCGGATCATCTGACGGTAGGTGGGGCGCTGGGCCACCGGGCCGCCAGGGGCGGGCGGCGGGACGGTCGCCTCCCAGGGGCGCAGCCAGTCACGGTTACGCCGGTTGACCTCGCGCCACATGCTCTGGTCGCGCAGCTTTATCGGGCGGAGGGTGACGGCGCCGTCGGTCAGGATCACCGGCCAGGTCCGGACGTTCAGCTCGGGCTCCCCGGTCGGGGGTGATCGCCGCCGCGCAACTGGTCGACGGCGTGCACCAGAAGCCTGCCCAGGACCGCGAGACCGTCGCGTACGCCGCCGGTCGAGCCGGGCAGGTTCACCACGAGGGTGCGGTCCGCGATGCCCGCGAGGCCGCGGGAGAGTGCGGCGGTGGGCACCTTCTCGCGGCCCTCGGCTCGGATCGACTCGGCGATGCCCGGGATCTCACGGTCCAGCACACGCCGGGTGGCCTCGGGCGTGCGGTCGGTGGGCGAGATGCCCGTACCGCCGGTGGTGACGATCACGTCGTAGCCCGCGGCGGCTCCGGCCCGGAGGGCCGCTTCCACCGGGTCGCCGTCGGGAACGACCTGCGGGCCGTCGACGGCGAACCCGAGAGCGGCGAGCCCCTCGGCGACGAGAGGGCCGCCCTTGTCGGCGTAGACGCCGGCCGAGGCACGGTTGGAGGCGGTCACGACGAGGGCGCGGTATCCGCCGGTGGCAGGGGTGCTGCCGGGTGCGGTCATGCGTCCGCCCCCTCCGGTGCGGGGCGCCGGTAGTCACCGGACTTGCCGCCCGATTTCGCCTCGACCCTGACGTCCGTGATCACCGCGCTCTTGTCGACCGCCTTGATCATGTCGATCACCGTGAGCGCGGCGACCGACACGGCGGTCAGGGCCTCCATCTCGACCCCCGTACGGTCCGTGGTCTTCACGGTGGCCAGGATCTCCACCGCGTCGTCGGCGACGCTCAGGTCGACCTTCACACCGGAGACGGCGAGCGGGTGGCAGAGCGGGATCAGGTCCGGGGTGCGCTTGGCACCCATGATCCCGGCGATGCGCGCGGTGGCGAGCGCGTCCCCCTTGGGGACACCCTCGCCCCTGAGGAGTTCGACGACACGCGGTGACACGAGGACCCGGCCGCTCGCCCGGGCGACACGTGCCGTGACGTCCTTCTCCGACACGTCGACCATGCGGGCGGCGCCCGCCTCGTCGATGTGCGTCAGCCTGTTCTGCGTACTCAACTCACTCCGCCTAGCGGTAGGGCGCCGGTTGCCCGCACGTCCCACGCCGAGGCGCGGAGCGAGGGGCCCGGGGGGCTTCCCCCGGTAAGGCACAGCGCCAGATACCGTACCGCCACCGCGCCGAAGTCAGCGGAGGAGGATCACCTCGGCCTCCGCGCCGGGCTCGGCGGAGGTGACGTCCTCGGGCAGCACGATCAGCGCGTCCGCCTGCGCGAGGGCCGCGATCAGATGCGATCCGGGTCCCCCGACGGGAGTCACGGTGCCCGCCTCGGCGTCGTAGGTCCCGCGCAGGAACTGGCGCTTGCCGGACGGCGAGGCGAGCGCCTCGTCGGTGCGGAGCGTGGCCCGCACCTTCGGGCGGTGGACGTCGTCGAGACCCATCAGTGTCAGGATCGCCGGCCGGACGAACAGCTCGAAGGAGACGTACGAGGAGACCGGATTGCCGGGCAGTGCCAGCAGCGGCGTGTGGTCGGGGCCGATCGACCCGAAGCCCTGCGGCTTGCCCGGCTGCATGGCGAGCTTGCGGAAGTCGACGCCGCCGCCGGCCCCGTCCTCGTCACCCACGGAGGACAGGGCCTCCTTGACCACGTCGTACGCACCGACACTCACGCCGCCCGTGGTGACGACGATGTCGGCGCGGATCAGCTGGTCCTCGATCGTGGCCCGCAGCGTCTCGGCGTCGTCGGCGACCGCCGGGACGCGGTAGGCGATGGCCCCCGCGTCCCGGGCGGCGGCCGTCAGCGCGAAGCTGTTGGAGTCGTAGATCCGGCCGCCGGTCAGCTCCTCGCCCGGCTGCACCAGCTCGCTGCCCGTGGACAGCACGACGACGCGTGGACGCGGCCGAACCCGCACCGTCGAGCGGCCGATCGCTGCGAGCAGGCCGATCTGCGGCGGCCCCACGACCGAACCCGCGCGGAGCGCCAGGTCGCCGGGCCGCACGTCGCTGCCCTTGGCCCGGACATGGGCACGTGGCTTGACGGGGCGGTGGATGCGGACCTCGCCGCTCGCCCCCTCCGGGGCGTCGCTGTGGGCCCGCATGGAGTCGGCGGGGCCGCCGCCCGTGCCGCCGTCGGTCCACTCGACCGGGACGACCGCCTCGGCGCCGGCGGGCAGCGGAGCGCCGGTCATGATGCGGGCGGCCTCGCCGGGACCGACGGACCGGCCGTCGGCCAGGCCTCCGTCGCCCGCCGCGACGTCACCGATGACGGTGAGCACGGCGGGGAACTCCTCGCTGGCACCCTCGACATCGGAGATCCGGACGGCGTATCCGTCCATCGAGCTGTTGTCGAAGGGCGGAAGGGCGACCTCCACCACGACGTCCTCGACCAGGACGCATCCCTGGGCGTCGGGCAGTTGCAACTCGATGGGCTCGAGCGGCTTCACCGCGGCGAGAATGTCGTCCAGGTGCTCGTCCACCGACCAGATCGTGCTGCTCAAGCTGTTACAACTCCTCGGTGACGTAACCGCGCAGCCAGGTCCGGAAGTCCGGGCCCAGGTCTTCACGTTCGCACGCGAGTCTGACAATGGCACGCAGATAGTCGCCGCGGTCACCGGTGTCATAGCGGCGGCCCTTGAAGACGACACCGTGCACCGGGCCGCCGATCTTCTCGTCCTCGGCGAGCAGTTGGAGGGCGTCGGTGAGCTGGATCTCGCCGCCGCGGCCGGGCTCGGTCCGCCGCAGTATGCCGAAGACCGCGGGGTCCAGGACATAGCGGCCGATGACGGCGAGATTGCTGGGCGCCTCCGCCGGATCGGGCTTCTCGACGAGTCCGGTGACCCGCACGACGTCACTGTCGGTGGTCGCCTCCGTGGCCGCGCAGCCGTACATGTGGATCTGCGCGGGGTCGACCTCCATCAGGGCGACGACGCTGCCGCCCTCGCGCTCCTGGACCTCGACCATCCGGGCGAGAAGCGGGTCGCGCGGGTCGATGAGGTCGTCACCGAGGAGGACGGCGAAGGGCTGGTCGCCCACGTGCGGCGCGGCGCAGAGGACGGCGTGGCCGAGACCTCGCGGGTCACCCTGGCGTACGTAGTGCATGGTGGCCAGGTCGCTGGACTCCTGGACCTTGGAGAGCCGTTCGGCGTCCCCCTTGCGGGTCAGCGCGGACTCGAGCTCGTAGTTCCGGTCGAAGTGGTCCTCGAGGGGGCGCTTGTTCCGACCCGTGATCATCAGTACGTCGGAGAGGCCCGCACCGACGGCCTCTTCGACGACATACTGGATGGCGGGCTTGTCGACGACAGGCAGCATCTCTTTGGGAGTGGCCTTGGTGGCCGGCAGGAACCGGGTGCCGAGACCTGCAGCTGGGATGACAGCTTTGCTGATCCTGGGGCGCGACTGAGTCATGCACAGAACTGTAACGGGTGCGTATGGGCGGAAGGTGAGCGTCCGGTTAACTTCGTTCTCATACATCCACATAAGCGAGCTTTGCGAGCACCCGTTGAACCATGACATGTCCCGAAAGGCAGTACTGCGGCGTGAATTGCTCGCCGCACGACGACTTCTCACCTCGGAAGACGTCGTAAAGGCCGCCGCGGTTCTCTCCTCGGCCGCCGAGGAACTTCCCGAGCTGACCGGTGCCCGGACCGTGGCGGCCTATGTGTCCGTGGGGCGCGAGCCGGGGACGCACGCACTCCTGGACGCTCTGCGGGCGCGGGGCGTCCGCGTGCTGCTGCCGGTGCTCATGGAGGACAACGACCTGGACTGGGCCGTGTTCGAGGGCGCGGAGCGCCTCGTGCCCGCCGGCCGGGGCCTGCTGGAGCCGGACGGCACCCGCCTCGGACCGCGGGCCGTCCTGGAGGCGGACGCGGTGCTGCTGCCTGGACTGGCCGTGGACGGGCGCGGTATGCGGCTGGGACGCGGCGGGGGCAGCTACGACCGGGTGCTGGCCCGGCTCTCGTCGGCAGGGGCGCACCCTGCCCTGGTCGTCCTGCTGTACGACGACGAGGTGGTCGCGCGGGTTCCCGAAGAACCGCACGACCACCCCGTGGATGCCGTGGTCACGCCTGCCGGAGCGCGGCGCTTCCCGCCCAGGGACGGAGCCTAGGGTTTCTTGAGCGTCAAGGTGTCGACCGTGGACTGCTTCACCGCGTTCTCCCCGAAGGACCAGTCGAGCAGTTCACCCTCGACCCACTTGTCGGTCTGATCGGTGTAGTGCGCGCTGAACGCGTGCCCCGAGGAGCCGGTGAGGTTGATCCAGCGGGACTTGTCCCAGTCGCCCACGTTCACGACCATCCGCATCGAGGGGACCCAGATCACCTCGTAGCCGCCGGCAGCGTTCCAGCCGGTGGCGTTGACCGCCGCCTCGCCGCCGCCGAGGTCCCAGGGGCCCCGGTTGAGGGCCCGCTGCAGAAGATCGGGACCCTCGGTGCCGAGTGTCTGGTTGCGCAGGGTCAGCTGGTGCAGCCGGCCCCAGCTCCAGGTGGTCATGTCCTTGCCGAGCTCGGCGGTCAGCTCCCAGCGCGCGTCCTCCATGGCGCGTGCGAAGAGCTCGTCACGGCTGTCGATCGCCTCTTCGCGCCCCTTGGCCGGGACCTTCCACCACTCGTTGTCCTGGTCGTCCAGGATGTTCTCGACCACCTCGTACCAGCGGTCGCCGCCGTCCGGCTGCGCGGCCGACGGAGCACGCTGACCGCATTCCCGTACGAGCTTGTCCTGCTCGTCCACCGGACCGGTGCCGGTGACCGGCTCCACGTAGATGCAGTCGCCCTTGGCCCGCATCTCCTTCGGAAGCTTGTTGCCGAAGGCCAGCTTGAGGATGTTGCGCCAGACACCGTTGAAGTAGGCGGCGGCAGCCGAATCGGATTCCTGGGTGTAGTCCCAGCCCTCCAGCAGCTTCTGTGCCTCACGGACACTCTTGTCCGAGATGCCGATCTTCTTCAGCTGGGGCACCAGCTTCGCGGCGATCGCGCTCTGGTTGTCCATCTGCATCGTCTGCATGTCGTCGGTCGAGATCTTCTCGCCGCCGTCGATCTTCTTCTGGATCAGGTCGTTGATCCGCTGGCTGCGGGCGCCGTAGCCCCAGTCCTTGGTGAGCATGTGCTTGTAACCGTCACCGATGACGGCCTGGTTGGCGGTGACGATGTAGCCGCGGTCCGGGTCGTACTCGTACGGCAGCTCGTCGAACGGGATGGGGTCCTTCTCCCAGCCGTACTTCGGGCTCCAGCCGGGACTCGGCGTCGTGCCGTCGCCCTGCAGGCGGACCGGGATCTTGCCCGGGGCCTGGTAGCCGATGTGCCCCTTGTTGTCCGCATAGATGAGGTTCTGCGAAGGCACCTCGAAGTTGGAGGCCGCCTTGCGGAAGCTCGTGAAGTCCTTGGCCCGGTTGAGCTGGAAGACCGCGTCCATGGACTTGCCGGGTTCGAGCGCTGTCCACTTCAGGGAGACCCCGTATCCGTCGCCGCGGTCGGGCGCCGAGGTGGTGACGGGGGCCTTCTTGCCGACCTTCGCCAGCTCGTCGCTGCGGTCGGACACCAGCGGACCGTTGTTGGTCTCGCGGACGGTGATCTTCCGGCTCCTGCCGCCCGCGACCTTGATGGTCTCCTCGCGGGTGACGAAGGGCTCGGTCTTGCCGTCGTACTGGTAGCCGTCGGCGGAGACCTTCTCCAGGAAGAGGTCGGTGACGTCGGCTCCGAGGTTCGTGAAGCCCCAGGAGATGTCCTGGTTGTGGCCGATGATCACACCGGGCATCCCGGAGAACGTGTAGCCGGCCGTGTCGTACTGGCAGGACGCCGAGAGCTGACGGCAGTGCAGGCCCATCTGGTACCAGAGCGAGGGCAGCTGCGGCGCCAGGTGCGGGTCGTTGGCCAGCAGCGGATTGCCGGTCGTCGTGTACTTGCCGGAGACGACCCAGGAGTTCGATCCGATGCCGTTGCCGTTGGGCCCCAGCAGCGCAGGGATCTCGTCAAGGGTGTCGGAGAGCGCGGAGAGCTGGGTGTTCAGGCCCTCGGTCGCGCCCTCGGCGGTCTGGGAACCGATGTCGGCGGACGGCTCGGCCTCCGGGTCGAACTTGCCGGTGACCGGGGAGATCGCGCCCTGCTCGACGATCGGCTCGTTCTTCTCGTACGGATAGTCCGGGTAGAGATCCTTGATCTGCTCCGAACTGAGCCTGCTGGTCATCAGCGAGCGGTCGATCTCGTCCTGCATGTTGCCGCGCAGGTCCCAGGCCATCGCCTTCAGCCAGGCGACGGAGTCGACCGGGGTCCACTCCGTGGGCTTGTAGTCGTTGGTCAGGCCGAGTGCCGCGTACTCGACGGAGATGTCCTTGCCGTCCTTGCCGTCCAGATACGCGTTCACCCCCTCCGCGTATGCCTGGAGGTTCTTCTTGGTGTCCTCGTCCAGGACGGTGTCGTACTCCTCCTGGGCGACCTTGCGCCAGCCCAGCGTGCGCAGGAAGGAGTCGGTCTCGACCTGGCCGGAGCCGAACATCTCGGAGAGCCGTCCGGACGTCATGTGACGGCGTACGTCCATCTCCCAGAAGCGGTCCTGGGCCTGGACGAAGCCCTGGGCGCGGAAGAGGTCGCTGTCGGTGTCCGCGTAGATCTGCGGGATTCCGTAGTCGTCGCGTTTGACGTCGACGTCACCGGAAAGGCCCTTGAGTTCGATCGAACCGGTGGTCTGCGGGTACGAGGCCCGGACCGTGGAAACGGACCAGTACGCGCCGTACCCGACACCCGCGACAAGCGCCAGCACCAGGACGATCACGAACAGGCGGGCGCGTCGCCCCTTCTTCCTGCCGGTCTTCTTCGCATCGGAAGACCCGGAAGGGGCGGTTGTGTTGGCGGGCATCGCTGTCCTTCGAGGGGCAGGGTGGTCCTGGGAGTGCAGGAGCAACCATAGGCGCCCCGCAGAAGCCACTCGGACGCGGTATGGGGATGCATCCATTTGCGCACCGGTTCGCACGAACACTCGAAGGCGTCAAGAAAACGTTAAAGATTAGGTAAGGTAACGAAGTACTGGCCGCCGGAGGCCGATCCGGAAGGCTAGAGCCGGATGCTCCTACGCAGGGAAGGAACGGACCCTGACTGTCCACGCGCTCAACGAACTTCTGCTCGTCTGCTCACTCGTCCTGCTGGTCGCCGTGGCGGCCGTACGCATTTCGTCCCGCAGCGGGCTCCCCAGCCTGCTCCTGTACCTCGGCATCGGGATCGCCATGGGGCAGGACGGCATCTTCGACGTCAAGTTCGACAACGCCGAGCTGACCCAGGTGATCGGCTACGCCGCCCTGGTCGTCATCCTGGCCGAGGGCGGCCTGGGCACGAAGTGGAAAGAAGTGAAACCCGCACTGCCGGCGGCGGCCGTGCTGTCGACCGTCGGCGTGGGCATCAGCGTGGGCATCACCGCGAGCGCGGCGCACTACCTCGTCGGCCTCGACTGGCGGCAGGCCCTGATCATCGGCGCCGTCGTCTCCTCCACCGACGCCGCAGCCGTCTTCTCTGTCCTGCGCAAGGTCCCGCTCCCCTCCCGCATCACCGGTGTCCTGGAGGCCGAGTCCGGCTTCAACGACGCCCCCGTGGTCATCCTCGTGGTGGCGTTCTCCGCCGTCGGCCCCGTGGAGCACTGGTACGTACTCGTCGGTGAGATAGCCCTGGAGCTGGCCATCGGCGCGGCGATCGGGCTGGCCGTGGGCTGGCTCGGCTCCTACGGCATCCGCCATGTGGCACTGCCCGCGTCCGGGCTCTACCCGATCGCCGTGATGGCCATCGCGGTGTCCGCGTACGCGGCGGGCGCCATGGCCCACGGCAGTGGCTTCCTGGCCGTCTATCTGGCCGCGATGGTCCTCGGCAACTCCAAGCTTCCGCACTGGCCCGCCACCCGCGGCTTCGCCGACGGGCTCGGCTGGCTGGCGCAGATCGGCATGTTCGTCCTGCTCGGCCTGCTGGTCACCCCGCACGACCTCATCGACGACTTCTGGCCCGCCGTGGTCGTGGGGCTGGTCCTCACCGCCGTCGCCCGGCCGCTGTCGGTCTTCATCAGCCTCGCGCCGTTCCGCCTGCCCAAGCGGGAGAAGGCGCTGATGTCCTGGGCCGGGCTGCGCGGCGCCGTGCCCATCATCCTGGCGACCATCCCCATGGTGTCCGGGATCGAGGGCAGCGCCCGGATCTTCAACATCGTCTTCGTACTCGTCATCGTCTACACGCTCATCCAGGGCCCGACGCTGCCCTGGCTGGCGAAGGCCCTGAAAATCTCCGAGGACCCGTCCGAGACCGCGGACCTCGGCATCGAGTCGGCTCCCCTGGAGCGGCTGCGCGGCCATCTGCTCTCCGTCGCGGTCCCCGGCAAGTCCAAGATGCACGGCGTGGAGGTGGCGGAGCTCCGGCTGCCCGCCGGGGCCGCGGTCACCCTCGTCGTACGGGACGGAAAGAGCTTCGTCCCGGCGCCCTCGACCGTGCTGCGCCGCGGGGACGAGCTTCTGGTCGTCGCGACCGATCCGGTGCGCGACGCCACGGAAGCCCGGCTGCGGGCGGTCGGCGAAGGCGGCAAGCTGGCCGGCTGGCTGGGGACCGGCGGTGCGGGGCGGCAGG
The DNA here is from genome assembly GCF_042728155.1 of Streptomyces sp. NPDC060209. Lineage (NCBI taxonomy): Bacteria > Bacillati > Actinomycetota > Actinomycetes > Kitasatosporales > Streptomycetaceae > Streptomyces > Streptomyces sp. NPDC060209. The sequence continues at coordinate 3,169 of NZ_JBHWZS010000004.1, read as the reverse complement.
GCGCCGGACCGGCACACGTGCCGCACCTCGCGAAGCCTGCCAGGAAGGCGGGCAAGGCCGGCGAGGCCCGTCCCGGGGACAGGACGGGCGGCAGGCGGGCCCGCCACTGACCGGGGTCGGCCAGGAGCCCCGTACGCAATCGCAGGTGTGCGGGGGCAGGGACCTGTAACATGAAGGACCGGATCTCATGATCCACACGATTCGAACTTGATCGACCAACTCTGCCTGATGCAGAGCTGGCGCGACCGTATGGCGGTCGTGGCGCCTTCGCCTCTGGAGCGAGCGCCCGGCATCTACCGCAGTCCCGCGCGAAGAGGACAGCTCTCGGCAGCTCCCGCACGCTCCCCGCACCCCGGTGCGGGCCGCCCCGGGAGCACGGCCACCAGGCGGCAGAAAGGCATGGACCGTGGCGTCCACGGTCTCCGACCGCCCCGGTTACGGGCAGTTGCTGCGCACCCCGGGTGCGTGGACCTTCCTTCTCCCGGGCTTCGCGGCCCGGCAGCCCTTCGCGATGCTGACCATCGGCATCGTGCTCCTGGTTCAGCACACCACCGGCTCGTACGGCAGTGCGGGCGCCGTGGCCGCCGTCTCCGGTGTCTCCATGGCCCTGTTCGCGCCGCAGAGCGGCAGGCTCGCCGACCGGTTCGGCCAGCGCGCGGTACTGCTGCCCGGCGTCCTGGTGCACGCCGCCTCCGTCGGCAGCCTCACGGCGCTCGCCCTGGCGGACGCGCCTCTGTGGGCGCTGTTCCTGGCTGCGGTGCCCACAGGGGCCTCCATCCCGCAGGTCGGGCCCATGGTGCGGGCCCGCTGGGCCGCCCGGCTCGGCGCCGCCCCGGGGCGCCCGGCCTCCCCGCTGATGGCCACGGCCGCCGCCTTCGAGTCCGTGACGGACGAATTCACCTTCGTCATCGGGCCCGTGCTCGCGACGGCGCTGTGCACCGGCGTGCACCCGGCGGCCGGACTGATCGCAGAGGCGGCGCTGACGCTGCTGGGCGGCGTCCTGTTCGCCGCCCAGCGCTCCACCCAGCCCGCCCCCCGGGGCGCCGCCACGGCGGCCGAGCCGCACCGCTCGGCGCTCTCCGTACCCGGGGTGAGGGTCCTCGCGGTCACCTTCCTGGGCATCGGCGCCGTCTTCGGCGGCATGCAGGTCTCGCTGACGGCGTTCTCGGAGGAGATCGGCCGGCCCGGCGTGAACGGACTGCTGTACGGGGTCTTCGCGGCCGGCAACATGCTGGCCGGTATCGCCTGCGGCGCCATCGCCTGGAAGAGCAGCCCGCGCCGGCGGCTCATCGTCGGCTACGTGGCCCTGACACTGACCGCGTCCGGGCTCTGGGCCGTGCACTCCGTACCGCTGCTGGCGGGACTCGGACTGCTGGTCGGACTGTGCATCGCTCCCGCGCTGATCAGCGGCTACACCTTGGTCGACGCACTGGTGCCCGCGTCCTCCAGGACCGAGGCCTTCACCTGGCTGACGGGCGCGGTGGCACTCGGCCAGGCGGCGGCCGTCACGGTGGCCGGTCAGCTCGCCGACGCCCATGGTGCGAGCACCGGTTTCGTGGTCCCGCTGGCCGGTACGGCACTGGCCCTGGCGACCCTGCTGGCCCTGCGTTCACGGCTTACACCAAGGACAGGAGGAAGGACGGTGGCACGTGGGATCGGTCACCGCGAGCCGGTCACGGTGGACTGATCGCTCGGAATACGTCAGTATGGAGCGTCGTTAGCACTCATTGAGTGAGAGTGCCAGGAGGAGCAAGTGCCGACCTATCAGTACCAGTGCACCGAATGCGGCGAGGGCCTCGAAGCGGTGCAGAAGTTCACCGATGATGCCCTGACCGTGTGCCCGAACTGCGAGGGACGCCTCAAGAAGGTGTTCTCGGCCGTCGGCATCGTTTTCAAGGGATCCGGTTTCTACCGGAACGACAGCCGCGGCTCCTCGTCGAGCAGCACGCCGGTCACGTCGTCCGCCAAGGCATCCGAGTCGTCCACGTCGTCCTCGTCGAAGCCGGACGCCAAGCCGGCCGCTTCGGCGTCGTCCTCGACCTCCTCCTCGGCTTCTTCCACGCCGTCGAGCGGTTCGTCGGCCGCCTGAGGCCACCCTCGGACACCACACGTTTCACCCGGACCCCGCTGATCGACTCGGCGGGGTCCCGGTCGTGCGCGCCCGGTTAGTGTGACCGCATGGTGAACGCAGAATCGGGTACAGCGGAAATCGGTGTCATCGGGGGATCGGGTTTCTACTCCTTCCTGGAGGACGTGACCGAGGTCGAGGTGGACACCCCGTACGGGGCGCCGAGCGACTCCGTCTTCCTGGGTGAACTCGCAGGCCGCCGGGTGGCCTTCCTCCCGCGCCACGGCCGCGGCCACCATCTCCCTCCGCACCGGATCAACTACCGCGCCAACCTCTGGGCCCTGCGTTCCGTCGGCGTACGCCAGGTGCTCGGCCCGTGCGCGGTAGGTGGTCTGCGTCCGGAGTACGGGCCAGGCACCTTGCTCGTGCCGGACCAGATGGTCGACCGCACCAAGGCACGTACACAGACGTTCTACGACGGTGAGCCCTGGGCCGACGGGACCCAGCCGAACGTGGTGCACCTCGGCTTCGCCGACCCGTACTGCCCCGAGGGACGCAAGGCGGCCCTGGCGGCGGCACGCGGGCGCGACTGGGAGCCGGTGGACGGCGGAACCCTGGCCGTGGTCGAGGGCCCGCGCTTCTCGACCCGTGCGGAGTCGCGCTGGCACGCGGCGATGGGCTGGTCGGTCGTCGGCATGACGGGGCACCCGGAGGCGGTACTCGCCCGTGAACTGAACCTCTGCTACACGACGCTGACGCTGGTGACGGACCTCGACGCCGGGGCCGAGGCCGGCGAGGGCGTCAACCACGCGGAGGTGCTGGAGGTGTTCGCGGCCAATGTGGACCGGCTGCGGTCGGTGCTCTTCGACGCGGTGGCCGCTCTGCCCGCGAACGAGGACCGTGACTGCGTCTGCGCGCACGCACTGGACGGGATCGATACCGGGATCCAGCTGCCGTAGCCCCCGGTTCGGCTGGGTGCAGACCGCGTTCCCCGCTCGTACGGGTGACCGGGTTGTCCACATCCTGTGGGCTGTCCACAGGGGCGAGCGGCATTTCGGAGCAGGGTGGATCGTGAGGGGAGTCCGGCGGGCGGTCCCGCCG